>JASDVE010000031.1:0-2124 GCA_041891195.1 Myxococcota bacterium
CGATTACGTCGGCGGCTACTGCCTGCACGTGGGCGGACCACTCTGTCAATATTATTGACACTCCTGGCCACGTCGATTTTACGATTGAAGTTGAACGGTCCCTTCGAGTCCTCGATGGGGCCGTTGCTGTTTTTTGTGGCGTAGGTGGTGTTGAGCCTCAGTCCGAAACGGTTTGGCGCCAGGCTGACCGCTACGGCGTTCCGCGCTTTGCCTTCGTGAATAAAATGGACCGCATCGGTGCAGACTTCGGTCGCGTGGTAGAAATGGTGCGCGACCGCCTGGGCGCAAACCCGGTTCCTGTCCAGCTCCCCATCGGTTCGTCGGAAGACTTTGCAGGTGTGATCGACCTGATTGATCAGAGGGCCATTTACTGGGACGACGCTTCGCTCGGGGTGGACTTTCGGAGCGAGGAAATCCCGGCCGACTATGCCCTTGCCGTAAGCGAAGCACGAGAGACGTTGATCGAAGCCGTCGCGGATTTCGACGAAAACATCATGGCCAAGTACCTCGACGGTGAAGATGTGGATGCCGATCTGATCCGTGCAGCACTGCGCGAGGGCGTCCTTCAACTCAAGCTGATTCCGGTTCTCTGCGGCAGCGCGTTCAAGAACAAGGGTGTGCAGCCTCTGCTCGATGCGGTCGTCGCCTACTTGCCGTCGCCGGCAGACATTCCCGCCGCCCGGGGCATCCGTCCGAAGGACGAAAAAGAAGTCAGCCGTGAAGCTTCTGACGAAGAGCCATTTTCGGCGCTCGCATTCAAGATCATGACAGACAAGCACGCCGGTCATTTGACGTACCTGCGCGTTTACTCGGGCCACGCGAAGGCCGGAGATACGGTTCTCAACGCGAATCGCGGTGAGAAAGAGCGCGTCGGGCGTTTTTTACAGATGCACGCAAACAAGCGACAAGAAATCAACGAAATCTACGCCGGCGACATCGTTGCCGCGGTGGGTCTCAAAAATGTGGCAACCGGCGAAACCATCTCCGCCATTCACGCCCCTCTCGTTTACGAGACCCTCGACTTTCCCACTCCGGTCATCAGCGTCGCCATCGAGCCCCGCACGGCGGGCGACATGGACAAGCTTTCCCAGGCGCTCGAGCGCTTGGCCCAGGAAGATCCGTCATTTACCGCGGGCGTCGATTCTGAAACTGGCCAGACCATTATCTCCGGCATGGGCGAACTCCACCTCGAGATCCTCGCCGACCGCGTTCGCCGCGAATTCAACGTCGACGCTAATGTCGGTAACCCTCAAGTTTCTTACCGCGAAACCATTTCCGCAAAGGCCGTCGTTGAAACCCGCCACGTTCGACAGACCGGTGGCTCGAGCGAGTTTGCGGTCGTCAAGCTAGAAGTGATGCCCGGTGAACCCGGCGCAGGCTTCACCTTTGAAAATACGGTCAGCGCGGGCACGATTCCGAAGGCCTTCGTCCAGGCAGTCGAGCAAGGTTGCCGCGAGGCTTCGGAGAGCGGCGTCATCGCCGGCTTTCCGGTGGTCGACGTGAAGGCGCGCTTGATTGGCGGCGAAACTAACGACGCCGATTCGTCGGATCGTGCGTTCAAGATCGCCGGTTCCTTGGCGATGCGTGACGGACTGTCCGAAGCAAAGCCGATTATGCTCGAGCCGGTAATGGCCGTCGAGATTGTCACGCCGGAGCAGTTTTTTGGGGCAGTGCAGGGCGACATCAATTCCCGACACGGGCAGATTCAGGGCGTCGACTTGCGGGCAGACACGCAAGTGCTCAAGGTGGAAGTGCCTCTCAGTAAGATGTTTGGCTACGTGAGCGACCTGCGATCGATCACACAGGGCCGCGCGAGTTACACGATGCAGTTTTCGCGCTACGCCCAAGTTTCAAAGGACATTGCTGCAAGTTACGGCGCTGTTTAGCGGGTCGAATTAGGGGCAGCGCAAGCTCGGAAAGAACCAGACCGAAAGAACCAGACGGGAAGTGCGAGGCAAGACGAACGTAAGATTTTGAACAAAACTGCAGTTAGGGAAAACCAAAAGAACCGGATCTGTTTGGCGCCACAAGCTGCGCACAGATCGATTCCCAACCGGGATTAAGGGGAAAGTCATGGCGAAAGAGAAGTTCGATCGATCGAAGCCGCACGTAAACGTGGGAACG
>JASDVE010000032.1:0-9161 GCA_041891195.1 Myxococcota bacterium
GAATGGACGAGTGAGCGAACCGTCGACGAAGTGGTCGCGGCGCTTCAGGTGGTGGGCGTTGCGGCGACAAAGATGCATACGGGGGCAACCCTCGCGGACGACGCGCACACATCCGCACGTGGTGTCTACGTTCCAGTAACCCATCCGAATCTCGGCGAGATACGCGTTGTGCGCCCGCCATGGCGCATGCGAGGCGCGGGGCTCGACGAGCCAGCGCCGTTGCTTGGGCAGCACAACGACTACGTGTTGGGCGACGTGCTGGGGCTTGGTGAAGACGAAATCGCGCGTCTGGTGGAGTCAGAAGTCGTTTTCTAGCAGGCTGTCGGAGTTTAGGGCTCTTCTTCCGGACGCTGGCTTCACGCAGACACTCTTTTACGAAGTCGGGCAGGTCTTCGGGGACGATCGGGTCGTTGCGCACGATGGTGAGAGCAACCTGTTGACGGCCTGGCGCTGCCATCCCCAAACAATCATTGGACGACGTTGTCGGCGATGGGGTCCGCATAGAAGCGCGTTTGATCGAGTTGTTCGTCGGACCCGTGATTTTGTTTGGAATGCATAAGACCCAGATTAGATTCGTCCTGAAGATGCCGGTCGTATAGGTGGAGGTTGAAGGCCGCTGGAAAACTGAACATTGCGAACGTCAAATCGCTCCAATTTCGAGTCATCGGTGCTAGATAATCCCCATGATTCAACTCGACTCCGTTACGAAAGCCCATGGGTCCCAGATCTTGTTCGTCGACGCATCGATGTCGGCGTTCAATGGGGACCGCGTCGGGCTGGTAGGCCCAAACGGCTGCGGGAAGTCGACCGTGTTTCGGCTGATCATGCAGGAAGAAGAACCCGACGGCGGGCAGGTCAGTGTCGTTCGCAATACGACTCTCGGCTACTTCAGCCAAGACACCGGAGACATGTCCGGCGAAACGGTTCTCGAAGCGACGATGGCCGGGGCGGGCGAAGTGTCCGAGGCCGGGCGCGAACTGCACGATCTGGAAAACGCGATGGCGGATCCGGAGCGTGCGGACGAACTCGACAAACTCGTCGATCGCTTTGGCGAGGTGCAATCACGCTTCGACGAACTCGACGGCTATGCGCTCGAAGCCCGAGCGCGCGAAGTTCTGGCCGGACTCGGATTTCGGGACGAAGTCGTTGCCGGTGACGTCGGCGAGTTGTCGGGTGGATGGAAGATGCGAGTGGCTCTCGGCCGCATCTTGCTGATGCGGCCCGATGGGCTGCTACTCGATGAGCCCACGAACCACCTGGACATCGAATCCATTATCTGGCTCGAAAATTTTCTGCGCAATTTCGATGGTGCGTTGATCATCACGTCTCATGATCGTGAGTTTCTGACTCGCATCGTGACCAAGATTGTCGAAATTGACGGCGGTGACATCACGACATATGCGGGCAACTACGATTTTTACGAAGAACAACGCGCGATGGCGGCGGCGCAACACGAAGCCCATTACGCCCGTCAGCAGGCGATGCTCGCCAAAGAGAAGGCGTTTATCGCGCGATTCAAAGCGCGAGCCAGCCATGCGGCACAAGTTCAATCGAGAGTGAAAAAGCTCGACAAAATCGAGACCATTGTGCCGCCCAAGCGCCGACACGTCATCGAGTTTCAGTTCAAAGAGCCCATACGTTCGGGCGATGACGTTGCGATCGTTGAGGGCGTCACCAAGAAATACGCGGATCACACCATCTTTGAAGACATGGACCTGATGATCCGTCGCAAAGAGCGCTGGTGCGTGATGGGAGTAAATGGCGCGGGCAAGTCGACGCTACTGAAGCTCGTGGTCGGTTCGATCCAGGCTGACTCCGGTGTCGCGAAACTCGGAGCGAGCGTAAAGCTTGGATACTTCGCGCAGCATTCCATGGAAGTTCTCAACCCGGAACTCACGGTCTTCGACACGCTGCAAGGCGAGTTCCCCGTTGCAAATGTCGGTTCACTGAAAGCGTTGGCTGCGGCCTTCGGGTTTCCCGGGGACGACGTCGACAAGTACTGCCATGTGTTGTCGGGGGGCGAGAAGGCGCGACTCGTACTTGCGCTGATGCTCTACGACCCGCCCAACTTTCTGGTGCTCGACGAACCGACGAACCATCTCGACATGGACACGAAGGCGATGCTCGAAAAGGCGCTCAGCAAGTTCGAAGGCACCATGTTGATGGTCTCGCACGATCGGCACTTCTTACAAGCACTGTCGGATCATGTTCTCGAACTCACCCCGGACGGGATGCGAACGTATGGCGGGGGCTATCAAGATTACGTGCTTGCGTCTGGACACGAAGCGCCGGGACTCGGGGAATAGACCGATTGCGCGTGGGACTACAGCGGACCGTCTGAGCGCCGTGCGTTGACGAACCTCTCAGCGAAGGCCAGGCAAGCAAACACAGCCCCGAGCGCAGTGACGATCGATGCCCCGGTTGGCAGATCCCACTGGGCGCTCGCGCCGATGCCGGTCGCGCACGCGATGCTTCCGATTCACCAAGCGCCGAGAAGTCGTTGAAGGACTCCGGTGTAGGAAATTGCGGCGCTTGCGGCCGGTACGATGAGAAGTCCGAACACGACCAGTATCCCACCGGGTCGAGTGTTCGACTTTTTGGCCAAGCCCCTCATCGGATAGATTCTGCTGGCAATTTTCCCAGATTGGTCATACTGGCGAATCGCAATCAATACCTTCGAGATTGAGTGCATTTCGTTTATGTTCTGTTGTTGCGATCCCGTGTTGGGCATCGTTACGAACGAAGCACCTTAAACGCGAGACAAGCATGTTTCAGGTCTGGACATCATCGGGGTTTCACTCGGGACCCGCTCAGATCGTCGCTGAAGCGCAACGCGCCGAAGCGATGGGGTACGACTGTTTCGCCGTCGTCGATTCGGTGCACGACGGTTTGATCGGTGCGGCCCTAGCCATTCAGGCGACCGAACGGATCGAGATCGCCACGAGCGCGTTGGCGTGCTTTCCGCGCAGTCCCATGACGACCGCGGTGGCGGCGTGGGATCTGCAGCAGTGGTCCGCGGGTAGATTTCGACTTGGCCTGGGGCCGCTGATCAAGCCGATCATCGTGGGTAAGTACGCAACCCCTTGGGTCCCGCCCGCACCGCGTATGCGTGAATACGTTCAATCGTTGAAGGCGATCTTCGACTGTTGGCAAAACGACGTGCCGCTGAACTACCGCGGCGAGTTCTACTCCTTCACGCGGCAACAAGAATATTCAAAGCCGGCGAAACTCGAGCATCCGTTCATCCCGATTCATCTCGCCGCGATTGGTCCGAATATGACCGCACTCTCGGGCGAAGTCGCGGATGCATTGTTCCCGCATCCGACGAACAGTTCGGGTCGATATATCGCCGAAGTCATGCTTCCCAACGCTGAGCGCGGGGCCAAGAGAGTGGGGCGCGCGATTGGTGATCTCAGCGTCATCGCAAATCCGTTGACTGCGATCGGATCGTCGCAAGCCGCGATCGATGCCCAACGAGAGTCCCATCGTTCGACTCTTGCGACCCTTTATTCGACGCCAAACTATTGGCCGAGCCTCTCCCTTTATGGTTGGGATAATGTCGGCACAACGTTGAAGACCCTCGTCAAGGAATCGCGCTGGGATGAACTGCCCGGGATGATCACCGACGAAATGCTTGAAGCCTTCGTGCCGAGCGGGTTTTTCGACGAAATCGGCTCAGCGCTGAGCGAGCAGTTTGGTGACATTGCGGACGGCATCTTGATCTCGTTGCCCGACGATCCCAAGGAAGATGCAGCAGTAGCGCGTACGATCGAAGACTTGCATCGCGCTTAGAACGAAAAACCAGGCGGCGAAAACCCGCAGCGCGCCTATCCTTACGCATCGCAGTCTAGGGACATAGGCACCGCTTCATCCCAACTCGCACGCCCATCTTGCTCACTTCACGGAGACATCGACCATGGCCAAAATAATTGGAAGCGTTGTTGCTGAAGACGACTACACCCACGAACTGGGGCCGGAGCCGAACTTCAACGAAAGTATGTACTTCAACTTTTTTGACCCAGAGCAGTCGATCGGCGGGTTTGTTCGGTTGGGCAATCGCGCAAACGAAGGCCAAGCCGAGATGACGGTTTGTATTTACCTCGAAGACGGGCGGGTGCTCTTCGCCTTCAAGCGAGCAGAGATTTCTCACAACGACGCCTTTGATGCAGGTGGCCTGAAGTTCGAAGTCATCGAGCCGAGTGAGCGATTGCGCACCGTTTACAAAGGTGGCGTGATCGAACTCGACAATCCAAAAGCATTGAGCGACCCCGGCAAAGCCTTCAAAAACAGCCCGCGTCGCCGGATCACGCTGGACCTTGAACACGTTGCATGTGGCCCGATGTATGGCGAGTCGAAAAACAAACACGAATCAGAACGCGATGCAGAGAAACAATTCGCGAAGGCGCACTACGAACAGCACATGCGGGTCACTGGGACAATCGATCTCGGCGATCGGCAAGTGGAGATCGCAGGCTATGGCCTACGCGACCACTCATGGGGTCCCCGCTACTGGCAGGCCATCGAGCGCTACGAATGGCTGACAATGAACTTCGGCCCCGACTTGGGCGCGATGGTGAGCATCATCCAGATCGCCGGCGAGAAAGAGCGCCGAGGTGGCGTGATCGTGCGCAACGGTGAATTGATCGGCATCAAGAACGTCACAATCGACGCCGACTTCGAAGACAATGGGCTTTATCACAGCGGCTTGGTTGCCAAGATCGAAACCAAGACGGGAGAGACCTTCGAAATCAAGGGCGACGTCAAAGGCTTTATCCCCCTTCGAAATCGTCGCGACGGCATGACGACCCATATCGGCGAAGGCATGACCGAGTGGACCCTCGGTGACCAGAAGGGCTACGGACTCTCAGAGTTTCTGCGGCAGGTTTGAACCGAAGGTCTAAACGAAAGTTTAGATTCGTTCGATGATGACCGCGGGCGCCATCCCGCCACCGGTGCACATCGTGATCAGTGCCGTGCCCTTGCCACTGCGTTCGAGTTCGTCGAGTGCTGTGCCGATCAGGATCGAGCCGGTTGCTGCGATCGGGTGTCCGAGTGCAATCGCACCGCCGTTGACATTTACCTTGGCGGGATCGACGTTCAGGTCGCGCATGAATTTCAGCGGAACGACCGCGAAGGCTTCGTTGACTTCGAACAGGTCGATGTCGTCGAGGGTCATGCCGGCCTTGTCGAGTACCTTGCGTGCCGCAGGTCCGGGCTCGTTGAGCATCAACGTCGGACTGCCCGCGGTCGTCGCCATGGCGACAATGCGTGCCCGAGGTTTGAGGCCACTCTTTTCAACATAGTCGTCTGACGCGAGAATGAGACCTGCTGCACCATCGACGACCCCTGAACTATTCCCTGCGTGGTGTACGTGGTTGATGTCCAAGTCGGGGTACGCGCGTCTAACGAGTTCATTGAAGGTTTCGCCGGTTGCTTCGTCGATCGGCATGCCCATGAACTTGTCGAACACGGTGGGGAGTTTGCCGAGGGATTCAAGCGTCGTGCTCGGGCGGGGAAATTCTTCGTGGTCCAACGCCAACGAGCCGTCGTCTTTGTAGACGGGCACGACGCTCTTGTCGAAGTGACCGTTCTCGATGGCGTGATGAGCGCGCTTCTGGCTTTCAGCACCGATGCCGTCGACGTCTTCACGCGTAATGCCTTCGAGGGTCGCGATCATGTCCGCGCAAATGCCTTGGTGGGGCTGGGGATGAAGGCCGCGAAGGTGCAGGTTGCCCGCGTCGAGGGTGTAGTTCCCGCCGGGCTGCATGGTGCTGCCCGTGTAAGACATCATCTCGACTCCACCGGCCACGCAGAGATCGTTCATGCCGCTCATAATATTTGCTGCGGCAAGGTTCACGGCAGTAATGCCTGAGCCGCAGAATCGGTCGAGGGTGAAGGCCGGAGCCTGGACGTCCCACTCCGCGTCGAGCACCGACATGCGGCCTACGCAGAAACCTTGCTTGCCAACTTGTGTGCTGCAGCCGACAACGACGTCTTCCACGTGTGACGTGTCGAGGTTGTTGCGTTCTTGCAGCGCGCGAAACACGGTGCCGAGCAAACGCTGGGGATGGATTTCGGTGAGTGCTCCCTTGCCGATCTTCCCGGTTCCTCGGTACGTCCGTGCTGCGTCGATGATGTTTGCGTTGGCCACGATCTTGCTCCTTTGAAGCCGCGTTCGAGCGGGGAAGAGGGTTTGGCGATTGCGCGGCCAGACTGTAACGAGTCTCACGCTCGTCTGCGTGCCTTGGGGCGGCTCGCTTTTGATCGTAGTATGGAGAAAAGCATGTGCTCCGAGCGCTCGAAAATATGAATCGCCGGCGATCAGAACGAGGCTAGACTTTTGCGGCTGCCGACCTTCTGCAACTCTCAGAGTTTACTCAAGGGAATCGAAGCGATGATCCACTACAGCGAACCCCCCTTATTGCTCCAGGGCGTCATCGACAACACCGACGATGTCGTGCGACTCCTCGAGCAAAATGCACCCTATCCCCGGCGCGGAGGTTGGTCTCGCCCCGACGCCGATATGGACGCGGCACCCAACGCGATGTGGTTTCAAAACGACTGGGTGCACGCAGACCTGCAGGTGCCGGGCTCGGAGCTATTCCTTTTTCACGAACGTGTGATGCAAGCCGCGCGCGACTTTTACAACGCCGAAGTGATCCTTCCGCATAGCGTGTACGTCAACATGATGGCGGCCATCGAAGTCTGCGGGCCCGCACACACCGATAACCCCCGATTTCACGGCCGCGATCGCAGCAACACCCCGATGTGGATGTTGCGGTCCATGTTCTGGTCGGGACTCTTCGATGAATATTCGATCGTGCAAGCGACGTCGATCTGGTGGATGAACGACGTGGAAGGCGGCGGCCTTTACTATTGGCCCGGTGGACCCGACAAGCCCCCGCAAGAACATGTCGGCGACATGGCGAACACCGCGTTGGTTGGTGACAACCACGGCATGTTTCACCAGGTTGGGCCGGTGGGTCCCTTCGACCAGGGAACCCGACTCGTCACACCCAGAGCCGAGCTTGCCCCCGCACAAGACGAAAGCAGCGATTGGGTTGTAATGGATCGGGGCGAAGTGCAGTACCGCGCGCCCATCGAGGACTATCGGGTGAGTGTTCTCTGGAAGGCAGACGTGTATCGCAATGAAGAGGAGCGACAGCGTAAAGTCGCAAACCCGCTTTCGATTCCCGACGTGGTCGCGATCTTCAATCGTGAATTCGAAGACAAACGAATCGATCTTCGTATTGATGTCGATGCGGTCGAAGACTTGGATGTTGCGGCGGCCGTTGGCGCGCTTTATCCCGAAGCGGTCCCACGAGAGAAGCGTCCCTCGATGTACGACGCGATCTAAAGCGTCGTCCGTGAGCCCCGTGAACATCTTCCCACCGCCGGGCGGAAACCCGCTTAGGCGTCTCGCTACAAAATGGCTTCGATGAGCCTTGGGCCCTTGGTCGCGAGTGCGGACGCGAGCTGAACGTTGAACTCTTCGGCGGTGCGCGCCGCGGTGGCCTCGACGCCCATCCCTTCTGCAAGTGACACCCAGTTTAGATTCGGGTTTCCAATGTCTAGCGTCGAGAGCGCCTTGGGTCCGCCAACCCCGGCGCCGACGCGACCCAGTTCAATGTTGAGGATCGCGTACGACCGGTTCGCGAAGATCACGGTTGTGACGTCGAGGTTTTCGCGCGCCATGGTCCAGAGAGATTGCAGGGTGTACATCGCGCCGCCGTCACCGTGCAGGCAGACAACTTTGCGATCCGGTGCGGCAACTGCTGCGCCGACCGCAACCGGGAGCCCCATACCGATTGAGCCTCCGGTGAGGGCGAGATGATCGTGGGGCTTGGCGGTTGCGGTCAGAAACCCCGGCGCCAAACCGTTGGTGGCTGCCTCGTCGACGATGACTGCATTGTCGGGGAGTAACCTCGCCAGTGCCTGGCCGATCGAAGATTGCCCGAGTTGCCCTGTCGCGAAGTTGGGCAACGCCAACTCGACGAGCGTGGGTTTCACGGCTGAAGCACCGGTTGCTTCGGCGAGTTCTTCAAGTGCTTGCACGCCGTCTTCGTGAGGATGCGCGAGGTGCATCACGTCACACTTTTCCGGCACGCAATCGCTGGGCTTGTCCGGGTAGGCAAAGAACGAAACCGGGGCCGTTGATCCAACCAGAATGAGCAAGTCGGTCTCACCAAGAAATTCGACGATCTGTTCGGCGAAGTAGGGAAGCCTTTCGACCGCGGGAACACCCGCGCCGCGTCGGAGTCGAGGTGCGAACGTGTCGCAGAGAATACGGGCGCCTGTCTTGGCGGCGATGCGCGAAGCGTGCCCGAGCCCTTCGGCTTGCAAGGCCTTGCCTCGGATCAAGATGGCCGGTCGTTCGGCGGTGCGGAGCTTGCCTGCAACGATGCCCGCAAGACCCTCGGCGATCTGCGCCGGAGCCTCGACCGTGAGCGGTCGCGCCGGCCCCGTGGCTTCGTCCCACGCCGTGTCGGCGGGAAGCAAGAGCGTTGCGATCTGTCCGGGCGCGCGCATTGCCGCTTGAACAGCAAGCGCGCCATCACCGGCGACCGTCTTGCTCGACTTCGACGTCTTCATCCAGTGGGACACCGGACGAGCAAAACCTTCGAGATCGGAAGTCAGCGGCGCGTCGTACTGAAGGTGGTAGGTGGCATGATCCCCGACCACATTGATGAGTGGGGTTCCGGCGCGGCGCGCATTGTGAAGGTTCGCCAGCCCATTGCCCATCCCGGGTCCAAGATGGAGCAGCGTCACCGCCGGCTTCTCAAGGATGCGCCCGTAGCCATCCGCGGCACCGGTGACGACGCCTTCAAACAAGCACAGGATCGGTCGCATCCCCGGCACAGAATCCAACGCGGCGACGAAATGCATTTCTGAAGTACCCGGGTTTGCAAAGCAGGTATCCACCCCGCAGTCGGTCAGCGTACGTACGAGTGATTCCGCGCCATTCATGGTTGGATGTCCTCGGAGGTCAGGTTTTCGAGTTTGTAGATTCTGCCGGCTTCCGCGAGTACGTCCTGACGAATCGCTTCGGCGTCTTCGACTGTGACGAAGCCGCGTCACGCCTCGGGGACATCGAACGCGGTTTCGAGTAGCGCAATTTATTTTGGTTCGGATGATCGGGTCATGGGCGGTTCGTCTCCAGT
>JASDVE010000033.1:0-9091 GCA_041891195.1 Myxococcota bacterium
TCACGATCCACGTGCGTTCGAAAAGCCCGAAGTGTTCGATATTGCGCGCACACCGAATCATCACCTCGGCTTTGGGTTTGGGAATCACTTCTGTCTAGGCAGGCAACTTGCCCTGATGGAAACGAAGGTTGCGCTTAAGAACTTGTTCGATCGTTACCCGAACGTTCGCCTCGCAGTTCCACCCGCTGAACTCAAAATTATGGCGATGCCGGGCTGGCATCGGCATACAAGCATGCCTGTACTGCTGGACTAGTTCTGAATCGGCGCCAGAGCGGCGCCCAAAACAACTGCGCGCCGCAAGAAGTCTTCCCTGCGACGCGCTCGGTCATGTTTGGTTGTTTCTCAGCCTGATCTAGAACCGATACTGAACGCCGAACTTCAGCTCCATGATGTCGTTGTCAACGATGTCGCCCGCAGTGAAGAGGTAGCCGAGGCCGCCAACCAAGGCGATCCGATCGTTCAGGTAGACATCGACACCGACGCCTACACGCATCACGCCCCCGGTGTCCGAAAGTGTGTAGCCGTCGGGCTCTTCGAGTTCAAAGCGCCCGACACCCGCTCCGGCCAGAAAGTAAGGCTGGATCTTTCCGCCAAGGGGATAGAGCTTTAGGTTCGCTGTGCCGTTCAAGTGATTGAAGCCAATGCCAGTGCCGGCGAGCTCGAAGCCTTCGATGTACGAAAGCTGTCCTTCGACGCCAACGTGGCGATGAATGCGAGAGCCGATCCAGATGTCAAACCCGAACCCCTCGTCGTAGTCGTCTCCTGTCGCGACGCCATTGAACTGTTCGACGCCAATCGCAAGGGATCCGCCGACGTAGGTTCCGTAGCTCGGCTTCTCCGCCTGTCTTTCGATTCGTTGTGCCGTTCGGCTTTCGCCCCGGGTGTTCCCGGGGCCTTGTTCCTTCGATCGATGATCCGCTTCAGCAAGATTTGTAACCAACATTATGGCAGCGACGAACATGGCAAGTTTTTGCAAAGGCACTGGGTTCGCTCCTTTCAGATGACGTCCTGGAAGACTGATGTCTTCACTTTTACGCGGGCATCACGGTCAACGTTCGGGTGGCGTATTCCCAATAGACGGAGGAGCTGCGGCGTAATTCAATCGCAAGATGGAACCGAGAGAAGAAAAACGTTCTGCGAATAATTCGGTCGGCATCGTCGTCTCACCCTGGCTGCGCCGCCCAAGACACAAGTCATTGGTGAAGCTCGAAAATGCTCTGACCGCGTGCTGCGACTGAACCCCTAGCCCTACGACAGCATCGTCTGAACCCCACGCGATGCGCGGACATATGTGCTTCGCGCGGTCGTCCCGCGAGGTTTTCGGCCGAGTCTCTAGCCGCCCGGGGCCGGAGTTCTGTAGAGTGACCTTCCGCGGGAGACACGCTCTCGTTCTACAACCATCGATTGACTGATGCGTCCGCCGGGCGTATCGCGGACTTCGGAGAACCTAGATATGGCAAACGAACAATTTGGACCCCTCGCCGGTTTGATCGGTACGTGGGAAGGAGACCAGGGCCTCGACGTCTCGTTTTCGTACAAAGCGGGCAAGGTGATCGAAACCCCTTACCGTGAAAAGGCCACCTTCAACATTGTGGGCGACGTTGATAATGGCGACCAGAAGCTTTGGGTGATCGACTACACGACGGCCGCCATTCGCATCGGTGAAGACGATGTTTTTCATACCGAGCTCGGTTACTGGCTCTGGGACGCAGACCGTCAAGAAGTGATGCGATGCTTCATGGTGCCCCGTGGTTCTACGATCCTCGCCGGTGGCAACAGCACCGCGGACGCAACGAGCTTTCAGATGACTGCCCAGCAGGGCAACCCTGCGTTTGGCGTCTTGTCGAACCCATACCTCATCGAACGTGCGCAGTGTACCGAGTACACGCTTTCGACTACGGTCGAAGGCGACACCTGGTCGTACGAAGAAGATACGGTGATGACGATGACCGCGACTGGCGGCGTCTTGCACCACACTGACAAGAACACCCTGCAACGGGTGAAGTAGTTCGTATCTTCTGCGTGAAGCAGGCTCGATTCAAATAAAGAGCGAGAGCGCCGCGCCGAATTCAGCTTTGGCGCGGCGTTGTTCGTCTCGTGCACGTCAGGCCATTTCGCAACGTGCAAGCGCATCCTTCCCACTCGATTCAAGAAAAGGAATTCTCACCATGGCAATTCAAGAAGGCGACACAATACCCGCAGTCAAAGTGAAAGCGGTCGACATGAGCGACCTCGACACCGGCGAACTCTTCGCAGGCAAGAAGGTTGTTTTGTTCTCGGTTCCCGGTGCATTTACGCCGACGTGCTCGAACCAGCACCTGCCGGGCTTCATCGACAACGCCGCCGCGATCAAGGCAAAGGGCGTCGATGAGATCATCTGCATGTCCGTCAACGACGCATTCGTGATGAACGCTTGGGGCCAAGACCGAGGTGCGGGAGAGGATGTGCGCTTGATCGCTGACGGCAATGCCGAATTTGCGAAGGCGCTGGGCCTCGAAATGGACGGCACGGGCATTGGCTTTGGGACCCGCAGTCAGCGCTTCGCATTGATCGCCGAAAACGGCGTCGTGACCAAGCTTGCCGTCGAAGAGCCGATGAAGTTTGACGTCAGCAGCGCCGACGCGATTCTCGCCGCCCTGTAACCAGCGCAAAAACGAGCGGCGATTTTGGTTTGCAATTGAACCGAATCGCGAACCTCACGCGCGCGTGCCGAACTTCGCGACCTAAGTCGCAGGCTCGGTTCGCGCGCGTCGTTCGTTGGTGTCCGGACTACGCCTCGCGCATGGTCTTCGTCACGTGCGCCCACTTTTCACGCGCTTCGGGGTCCTTCCAATTGTCCGCTGCGGTGTAGGACGTCACGCGAACGTTCGGCGCCAAGTCTTTGTAGCGATCGACAAGAGTCGTTCCGAGATCGTTCCAGTTGGAAGTAACGATGTAGTGCGAAAGAATCTCGTCCGTGACTAGCGACGTCATCCCCTTGATGTCGCCCTTCTTTTGGCACGCATAGATCTCGTCCGAAAGTCCTGTGTACCCGTGGTGCTCGAACATCGGAGCGTATGCCCGGGTTGACCCATAGAACGCAATCATCATACGCGAATGCTCGCGCGTTTTTTCGAGTTCTTCGTCGGTGTCGCCTACCGCTGTCATGATCGGGCACGAAAACGTGATGTCGTCGAGTGTTCGGCCTGAACGCACAAGGCCTTCTTCGATGGAGACTTTTTGTACATCGCGCACGAATTCCACAGAGTGAAAGGGGTGTACGTGAATTCCGTCTGCGATCTCGCCTACAAGCCGACTCATATAGGGAAGCACCGCAGAGATATAGACCGGCGGATCGGCGACATCAATTGGCCCCGGACTCCACGCTGCGGGTAGCAGTGAGAAGTTGTAGTACTTGCCTTCGTAGTGAAGTTTTTCTTCACCTCGAAACGCCCGGAAAATCGCCTTCACACTTTCGACATACTCTTTCATGCGCGGACCGGGGGGCGTGTACTCGGCGCTGTAACGGCGCTCGATGTGGCCTTTCACCTGGCTACCTAGCCCCAAGACAAAGCGGCCGCCGGTTGCCGCAGCAAGTTCCCAGGCGATGCCAGCAGTCACCATTGGGCTGCGGCCAAAGGCGACCGCGATTCCAGTTCCGATCTGGAGTTGATCCGTTGCGAGGGCGCTCGCGGTACACGCGAGATATGCCGACTTTCCGCCGTCCGTCCACCAAATGCCTCCGAAGCCTGCGGCTTCGACTTGGCGAGCATGGTCTTGGGAGCCAGCGAGGGTCGAGGGATGAGCGATGATGTCGAGTTCCATGTTCAGGCCTTTGCATCTGTGATCGCGGTGGAGCCAGCGCGGTTATGGCAATGCTGCCAACGCGGCTCGAGTTGATTGGGTGGATTGTGGGGAAGTACAGAAATGGGGCGATGCGAGACGCTATCGCGGCTGTGACTGTTCGCCAGCGATCGATTCCGCCGTGGGCAAGAGGAGCGCGGTTAAGCGGCGTGTGACTTCAATTGGGTTCCCCGCCTCGTTTTTGCCGTTCTTCCGGTGACGGTTCTTGTTCGGGGGCGGTACACGCTGCGCGCATCCCGGTATCATCGTGTTCGCCGAGTGCTTTGAGCAAACCGAGCTTCGATTCGAATTGGGGCTACAGCGTGCCATCGCCCAGGTGGAAGTTCGCGGTAACGCGAGCGAAACGCGTCTTGGAAAAGCTTAGCTCTCCAACTTCTCGTGCGGTGGCGTCTGACCGGCTTTTCACGCTAGTTCATGATCGAAGCGATTTGGCGAGCGAATCGCAGATGTCGGAAGGATCACGCAGGAAAACGAAAATATGTTGAATCGACCGTGAGGCCGGTGACGCTACATTGCCGCTTCCCGGTCACGTTCTGAATAAGCATTTACCGCGTTCGCGAATTACGCGCTTCGCCATGAGGAGTTAGATAGTGCGTGCTCCATTCATGCCAGGCTCGCTGGATGATTTTTTTGATCGTCCTGCAATTGAACATCCCAATCGTTTGTATGAAGTGCTCAGAAGCGAATCGCCCGTGGCTCGGGTAGGCGACACTGGGGTGCACTTGGTCGCAACGTGGGACCTCATCGACGAAGTGCTTCAACGTGAAAACGATTTTTCCGCGAACCTGACCGGCGTACTTGTGCGCGGCGATGACGGAACCCCGAGCATCTTTCCGTTGCCGGATCTCGGCGGCAATCATGTGATTGCAACGGCAGATGAACCCGACCACGGCGTCCACCGTGCCATTGCACAACCGCGACTGGCTCCGAAGGTTGTTGCCGCACTCGAAGAAAAAATTGTTGCTTGGACCCACGATGCCTTCGACCCATGGGTCGCAGCCGGGGGAGGCGACTTTGCTGCGATCGCCGAGTTGATTCCCGCGCTCGCCGTCGCACACGTTCTGGGCCTGCCCGTGGTTGACGTTTCGCTACATCGCACATGGGCCATGATGGGCGGCGATATCCTGGCAGGCGCAATGGGTCCAGAGCAACTCGTGAAACTCGCAACCGAGTCGGGACAAATGGCCGAGTATTTGGGCGAGCATCTCGACGCACATGCGGTACGCGCGGGCGCAGACGGCGCGTCCGCCACCGATGCACCGATGTTGGCTTCACTCGCTTTCGCGGTCGAGCAAGGATCGATCTCCCGCATGCAGGCGATCGGGATTGCGGTGGTGATGTTCGGGGCCGCGGGAGAATCCACCGCGGCGTTAATCGGCTCGTGCGGACTTCGACTCGCGGAAAGCCCGGACCTCGCCGCAACGCTGCGTGCAGAACCTGAATTGATCCCTCGCTTCATCGAAGAAGTCGTGCGGTTGGAGAGTCCGTTCAAATTCCACTATCGCGTGGTGAAGCTGCCATGCATGCTCGCGGGGTACGAACTCGAAGCGGGGGATCGCTTGTTGCTGCTTTGGGCTTCGGCGAACCGAGACTCGGCGTACTTCGAGGAACCGGACGTTCTTCGTCTCGACAGACGGCATCCAAAACAACACATGGGCTTTGGGCGCGGTGGGCACTTCTGCATTGGCGCGCCGCTCGCTCGACTTGAAGCGCGGGTCGTCGTCGAGCAGTTGTTGTCTCGAACAGAATCGCTCTCGCTTGACCGTTCGAACCCCCCGATCTACGCGAACAGCATTTTTATTCGCAGACTCGAGAGCGTTTCTATTCTCGTTGCGCCGGCTTGAGGTTGCGCCCGATCACAGGTCGCTACTTCTTTTTACGCTGGCTGTAGTCGCCGAATGGGCCGTCACGTTCGGCAACCGCCGCGGGAACTCCTTGGCTTACCGCCGTGTTGATGAAGTCCTTGGCCTCCGGCGTGTTTCGCATCGCGCCATCCAAGAGAGACCCCATTACCTGGGTCGTTCGCAGGCCCATGTTTTCATAAGCCTGATTGACCACAAGCTTCATCGCGGCAAGCTGTGAAGAGGGATTGTGGGCAAGCTGCGTCGCGAGCTTGAGCGCTTCTGCGTCTAGATCCTCGGGCGGAACGGCCTGGTTGATGAGCTCTATGTCGGCGGCTTCCCGCCCCGTGAGCGGCTTCCCTGTGAGCGCATACTCTTTTGCTTTTGCGAGGCCCAGACGGTAAACCCACATGCCCGTCAAATAGCATCCCCATACGCGTGAGTAGGGCGTGCCGATCTGCGCGTCTTCGGCGGCAATGACGAGATCGCAGGACAGCGCCATGTCGGATCCGCCACCGACACACCAGCCGTGGACCTGGGCGATGGTGGGCTTCGGGCTCGACCACAGACTCATAAAGTTCGGTACCGGCGCATCCCATGGGTTGGTGACACCAATCATGTCTGCACCCGGGTCCCATTCAGATTGTTGTTCGTTCTGGGCGGCAAGGTCGCCTTGGGCCCCAAAGTCAAAGCCTGCACAAAAGGCGCGTCCATTGCCCTTCAGCAAAATGACACGCACTTCCGGATCGCGGTTCGCGGTAACGACCGCGTCGGTGAGCTCTTGCCACATGGGCGACACGATCGCGTTCATGACGTCGGGGCGGTTGAGGGTGATGGTCGCGATACGATCCGCGGTTTCATAAAGTACGAGTCCGCTCGACATGACGCTCCGATGCTGGAAATGAGAGATAAGGTGATACGGCTGATTCGCAAACGCGAGTATAAGGCTTCGATTTCGTCTGGGAGTATTGAATACAACTTGCGAAGTTGTGGGGCGAATGAATTATTTTTTACGGACCTTGGGTCTTGGCAGACCGGGGTTTCACCAATGAAAGGAGAGGGCGATGTTTGATCTCGCGGGTAAGACCGCATTTATTAGCGGTGGTGGTCAGGGCGTTGGTTCGGGAATCGCAAAGGCTCTCGCCGCCCAGGGCGCGAGCGTTGCGGTCAACGACCTTTTCGAAGAGCGCGCAGCCGAGACCGTCGAAGCCATCGCCAGCGCGGGAGGCAAAGCGGTTGCAGTCGCGTTCGACGTTTGTGACTACGACGCCGTGAAGGCTGGCATCGCGAAAGCGGAGTCCTCACTTGGCCCCATCGATATTCTCGTGAACAACGCGGGCGTCCCGCCGGGTATGGGGGTTACACAGTTTCTCGAGACCGCCCCCGAAGAATGGCGAAAGTTCATCGACCTCAATACCTACGCAGTCATGAACTGTGCCCACGTGTTAGTCCCGGGGATGAGCGAACGCGGTCACGGCCGAGTGATTACAATTTCATCTGGAGCGGGGACGGTTGGAATCCCGCTCGGGGTCGCGGCTTACGGTGCGGGGAAGGGCGGCGGACTTTCCTTTATGCGCCACCTCGCGATGGAGACGGCGCGCACCGGCGTCACAGCCAACACCGTTGCGATTGGTCTGATCGACAATCATGCGGATCCCAAGATCACCGAGCACATGGCAAAGAGCGTCCCCGTCGGTGCGTTGGGGCAACCCGAGGACATCGCAGCGCTCGTTGTTTATCTCGCTTCCAACGAGGCCTCTTGGATGACGGGGCAGACGCTCGAATTGAACGGTGGAAGCGTCACCACCTAGGAGTCTGCGCGGCGCGCCTTCAAGATCAAAACGAAAACGGCCCGCGTAGGAAATCGATTCCTACGTGGGCCGTTTCTTATTCAGGGTCGGCATTTGCCTTGCGCGCTAGCCCATCTTCATTTCGAAGAAGCAGAGCTTGTTGCCGTCCAGATCTCGCACATAGCCGCCATAAAAAATAGGAAGACGTTCTCCCGGCGGACCTTCGTCGGTCGCGCCGAGTTCAATGGCTTTCGCGTAGAGCTTGTCGACACCTTCCCGCGAACCGCCCGGGATAGCGATCATGTTGCCGTTGCCGTGATCGTGGGCTTCCTCGTTGTACGGGATGCAGACCGCAAGCATCGCCTGGTCGAGAGCCGTGCCGTAGAACTTGATTCGATCCATTCCGAACAGCTGCTTGGCACCAACTTCTGCGAGCAGTGCGTCGTAAAATTCGGTGGCGCGGTCCATGTCACTGGTTCCGATCGTGGTGTAGCCGAGCATGTTGCTTCTCCTCATTTCTTTGGGGTGCCCCGGAAGTTGGGGCTTGGGCGCGTGCGTGGCACTCGCGTTAGTGGCGCAGCAGAGCGACCGGTGGTGTCATAGACTAGTTGAAATTCCGGACAATTGACTCACCTCGAATCACCAGTCCCACGATCCCTTTACCTATCGGAGATCTTTATGCTCGATACCAAAGTCCAAGGCGCAAACATTGTGGACGGAACCGGTGCACCGGCACAGACCGGCGATATTGGAATTCGCGACGGTCGCATCGTGGCGACGGGTAAGGTGAGTGAAGACGCCAAGCAGGTGGTGAATGCTGACGGCGCACTGATGACGCCGGGTTGGGTCGACGTTCACACGCACTATGACGGTCAGGTGACTTGGGACGACCAGATCGACCCGTCGGCCTCGCACGGTGTGACGACGGTCATCATGGGCAACTGCGGTGTCGGCTTCGCACCGGTTCATAAAGGTGCGGAACACGAGCTGATCGAATTAATGGAAGGCGTCGAAGACATCCCGGGCACTGCCCTCCACGAAGGCATGCCCTGGGGCGAATGGGAAACGTTCCCCGAATACCTCGACTTTCTTGCAACCCGAGAGTATGCCCTCGACATCGGCGCCCAGCTCGCACACGGCGCCCTGCGTAATTACGTGATGGGCCAGCGCGGTCGCGACAACGAAGACCCGCGAGGGGACGACTTAGCGCGCATGAGCGCGATGGTTGAAGAGGCGATGCGGGCTGGTGCAGTTGGTTTTTCCACATCGCGCACCGTGGGACATCGATCGATCAGTGGCGCTCCGGTTCCCGGCACGTTTGCTGAAGTGGATGAACTGTTGGCGCTCGCCGAAGCCATGCAGCGCGCGGGCTCGGGCGTTTTCGAACTCATTCCTGCAAGCACGGTGGGTAAGCTCGAAGCGATGGGCGGCGAAAAATATTCGCTCGAAGAAGAATTCGAGATGATCAAGCAGATCGGCCGCGTCGGGCGTCCTGTGACGTTCACCACCGTACAAGTTCCGGACTTTCCCGATTCGTGGCAAGGCTATTTGAAGGGCGCGGCAGAAGAAAACGCAAAGGGTTCGATTCTTCGGCCACAGGTCGCATCACGTCCGATC
>JASDVE010000034.1:0-2093 GCA_041891195.1 Myxococcota bacterium
CCGATGGTATTCGAGAAAGAGCAACGGATCCGTTGACGATCGAATGAACACGTCGAGGTCCGGTGCCATCCCGGAGAGCGCGCCCAACGGAGCGGCCCAGCGCATCTGCTTTGGCTTGCTAACGATCAGGGCCGCCGCTGCACCCAACGCCGCTTGGGTTACGGGATCCACGAACTTCTAATGGGCGGCCAACGCCTCAATCGACAAACCGAGCCAGCCACCATCACGGACTCATTTTTTCTACGCACCTCAAAACCTCGGCTTGATAGGTTTTGCCTCGCTCGTTGACAATGTCGACCACGTGCAACGAAGTCGGCACGAAGCCAAACCCGATCTGATGTTTCGGATTCCATTGAAAGATCGAGCCACCAAGCCCCATCCAACCATAGAAGCCTTCGCGGCCGACATTTAAGGCTCGATCGATCGCGCTGCTCTGATCGTTTACTTCGACAAATTGGTTCACCCCGCCTTGGGTGAAGATCGTCGGTGAAAACCCCATATCCGCTGCGATCGGATCATCATGCAAAGCGCTCCAGGCTTCTGTAGTCAAGAACTCTTTTCCATCCCACTTTCCACCAGCGGACATCATGGCTGCAATTTTCGCCAAGCCTCGAGCGGAACAGTTCGATGCAGCGGACGGCGTTTCGCCCATTGCGACAGCCCGTTCATTGAAGAAGTCGATGCCCTTCCAGCCCTTGAAGGGAGCCGGTGCACCCCCCGTCGTCCCGTGCCGCGACCGCATAAAAAAGCGAATCAGTCTTCCAATAATTTGCAGCACGCCGTGCGTCACCTTCCTCCCCAAGAACTTGGGCTTCAGACTTTCGAAAAACAGAAAGCCCCAGCCAAGCAGCACAACTTTAGAGATCCGCTTCAAGTCGGCTTCCTTGACGCCGATGATCGCGTCAGCGTCTAGCGGTGTGCTGATTTCTTCGTTGAGGTATTCACCAACCGTACGGCCCGCGGGGTCGACGCGTCGAAATAATTCGTTCACGATCCAGCCTCGCGTGATCGCATGATATTCCCGCTTGTTGACGTCCCCCGACGGAAATCTCAGTGGCTGTCGCTCGATCACCTGGCCGACTTTGTTTTGCTTGATGTTCTCCGTCAGCAGATCCTTCGGGTCGAGGCCGGTATTGAACGCCGCCATCCCCGCTTCGTGACGCATCAAGTCTGCCACGGTAAGACTGCCCTTGTCGTTTGCGCCAAACTCGGGCCAGTAGTCGACGATCTTCGCCTTGTAGTCAAGCAACCCTCTTCCTACCAGGGATGCGATCGCGATGGTCTCGAGACTCTTCCCGCTACTAAAAACGTTGACGATCGAATCTGGCGAGAAGTCGGGGTCGTTCGTCGTCGAAGCCCAAAGGTCGACAACCCTTTCGCCCTTATAGTAAACGCAGAGCTGGGTGTTCTCCTCCGCCATCGTTTGCATCTCATGCTCATACACTTGCTTCACCGATTCGAACCCAGGCGCCACGGTGCCTTCAATTCTTAACTTCGTTGCTGCGCGATCGCTCATCCGCTTCTCCGAGATAGTTGATGCGTAAGCCTACCGTTCCAGTCCCCGCGATGGCCACGCAACCGGGCAGGTCTTCGGTAGCACTGCTGTGGCGACAGCCGCTTCTGGCCTCCGCCACAAACTCGAACTTCCCTTGCGACCAGCGCGACGCCCACAAAGAGAAGCAGAAACGCCTAACCGCGCGGTGGCCCCGGGAAGAAGATGTTGGTTGTCTGCTGATAGTTCGCGTACTCAGGCCGCTTCTGAACCGAGTAGTACTCTGACGGCTTGGCCCCGGTTCCGTATACAAGCGCGAGATACAAAATTCGCGACACAAAGCCGAGCCCCGCAGTGAGCAAAACGGCAAGGATCACCCCTTCCGTCTTAAACAAGTGCACGAGCGAAGGAAGCGCCATAACGATAAGTCCGTTCCAGACCATCCACTCCCCGAAATAGTTCGGGTGACGCGTGTACTTCCAAAGTCCTTCGTTACAAACGCTTCTGCGTTCACCCTTGGCTTTGGCTCGGGCGATGAAACCTGCCTTCTGAATGTCGGCGATGGATTCAAAGACAAACGCTGCAGCCGCCAGTCCAAAGC
>JASDVE010000034.1:2103-3068 GCA_041891195.1 Myxococcota bacterium
CGATCGCAATCGAAGGCGACGGGTTCGCAGCAATAATGAATGCGGGAAAGGATAAATATGAAGCGTTCGCCAACCCCTGGGAGAGAACTTCCACTTGCCTCGCCAGTGGGACGTTGGTCTCGCCGGTTCTTTCCCAACGCACGCTTTGATACTGATACCTCGGGAGCTCCCGCTGCAACGCGCCCACACGCCAGAGCTTGATGGCGAAAATACCCATTCGTACGCCCATAAAGATGTACAGGCCCGACACCATCGCGACTCGCAGCGAATCCCCCTGCCCCATCACGAGGGCAATCACGCCGATCGCGACAAGCCCCCACGGCCATCCGATATCGACATAAGACATCCGCTCAGTGCGCCACGCAGGGATGCAAACCACGAATGTAAACAGCACGAGCTGAACCAAACCGTTTACCGCGCCGAGCGCCCGCATGTTTGCACTCGCCATCAAGAACGCCCAACCGACCAAAAAAGGAAGCAGTTGCATGAATTTCTTCACGGGACCTCCGGGGCAACGGAACTCGAGGCGCTGAGCCCCACAATGCCGATGACAGAATGGATGAGACGGAACCCTACTCGACAGGGATGGCTGATCGAAAGCGCAAAGCCAACCCACCCGGCCAAAGAACCAGGAACACGCGAAGATTCGGCTGCCGTAGTGAATGATCCGATCCCGTATCTGAATTAGAGTCTTGTCGCCTGCGACTAGGCACGAGGTCAAGAAAATTGCTCGAAACAAGACCTATCGCAATGCTCGCCCAAGCCGGCCTTGCCCTCTTCTTGACGGGAGCTTCCCTCAGCTGTGCGCCCGAAGAGCGACCTCCGAATGTCCTTCTGGTGACGGTCGACACTTTGCGTGCCGACTACCTCGGCGCGTACGGTTTCCCGGCGAACACAAGTCCAAACGTCGACCGCCTTGCCCAACAAGGCGTTCTCTTCGAACGGGCGATCGCGGCAAGTACACT
>JASDVE010000034.1:3078-5412 GCA_041891195.1 Myxococcota bacterium
ACGGCGCCTTCGCATGCATCGATCATGACATCGCGATATGTGCGCGAACATTCGATCGGTCATGGCAACGGCTCTACCCGTCTGTCTGATGAAACGACGCTTGCCATGTTGTTCGCCGCCGCCGACTACGACACCGCAGCCTTCGTGGGGAACGTCAACCTAAAGCGGGCATCCGGCCTGGCACGAGGTTTTTCGACTTACGACGATGAGCTTCCGATTCCCGAAGGCGAGCGCAAAAAAGCCTTCGAACGAACAGCCGACCTCACGTCGGAACGCGCCCTCGCGTGGTTGGGTGTCCCTCGCGAGCGGCCCTTTTTTCTTTGGGTGCATTACCAAGACCCGCACGGCCCCTATACGCCGCCCTCACCTTACGATCGTGAGATTCACTTATCGCCGGGCGTAGACGAAGCCCCGCTGCCGATGCTTGAAAAACACGGCGGCCCAAACGGCGTGCCGGCTTACCAGGTGATCGAAGACATTTCCCGGCCTAGCCACTACCGTAACCGCTACGCCGGAGAGATCCGCTACTTCGACCATTGGCTTGGAAGGCTATTGGCGGCAGTAGAAGAGACTGATGCGAACGAAACGATCATCCTATTTACGTCAGACCATGGTGAGAGCATGGGCGAGCAGAACTACTTCTTCTCTCATGGCTACGCGACGACGCCCAACCTGAGTCACGTACCCTTTGTCTTGAAAGCGCCCGGGCTCAAGCCCGAACGCAAGTTCGATGTCGTGCATCACGTGGACATCGTTCCGACTCTCCTTGATCTGGCCGGCTTGCAAGTGCCAGATGGCATGTCGGGAATCGCGCTCGGTCAACACCTTGGCCCTGGGCGCTTTTTACCCGATCGTCGTGTCTATTCCGATACCGGCAACGAGATCTCCGCTTACACCGGCGACAAATTCATGCGCCTGCGTACCCGTGGTCGATTGGGTGATTTCAAGAAAGGCGACATCCGCACATACGACTGGACTGACGGCGGCAACTGGCAAATTGCCGCGAGAGACATCGACGACGCGGTGTCCTCCGAGCTCAAACACTACGCCGACGAAATCAAAGCGCTTCAGCGAATCGATGAACCGATGAACGACGAGACGATGCAACATCTCAGAGCCCTGGGTTACGTCGAATAATCGCGCACGGCCGTGCTTTCAAGCCTGTGCGTAGTGGCCTCAGTGCTGAACCGTTCTTGATCGTGTCACGACGACTTTAGAAAACTAAGGCTTTGCCTCCAGCGGGAGACCTGCCTTCTTCCAAGCGGCGAAGCCGCCCTCGATGTGCAGGACATCGTCGTATCCAATCTTGAGCAGTGCCGCTTCGCCTTTGCGTGCACGCGGGCCGATCATGCAATAGAGAGCAACGCCATTGGGCGCGTCGAGTTCGCCGATTCGGTTCGCAATGTCACCGTATGCAATATTGACCGCGCCGGGAATATGACCCGATGCATATTCCTCAGGCGTACGAACGTCGATCACAAGCGGGCCCTTCCCTGCCGTGCGCTGTTCATGCAACTCGGCTGGACGAATGCTTGGCGCCTTCGACTTCTTTGCAGTTTCTCCGGATGCCGAGAGCACGACAAAGAACACCAAGAATAGTGACAATGTCGCAACGGAAAAACTTCGATTCATATAAGTCTCCAATCGGTGCCGACTCACGTCTTTGCACCAGGCGGCGAACGAGGCCACCCGCCGCAAAAGCCTTGAGTGTTTGAGATCCTGTAACTCTATCTCCGATCACACACATTGACGCGTAGAAACGAACCACATTTTCCCCGCACAGTCAGTCGGCGCATCGAATCTTTCGCTGGCCAACCCGCATTCAACACCCAGCACAATCATCGCCGGTGCTCAATGTGACTATCGCGTGTAGCGCCATGGATCTAACCTACCGCCGAAATCCCAGCCACGTTGTAAGGGCTGGAACGCAATCCGGCTTCATGTTGTGCGCGCGGTCAACGCAGACGGGTTCCTAAATCGGGTGAAGTGACATTTTCACGAAAGGGCACAGTTTGATACGATCTGCGGAGAGTTGGCGCATGTATTCACCCCGAAGACACGTCTCGGTCCATCCAACCAAATTCGGAAAACAGAGGTCCTGAATGAACTGCCCGAAGTGTAAAGCCGCTATGGAAGAAAAGCGATTTGGAACGATCAAGGGAACCGTGATGTTCGACAAGTGCACGGGTTGCAATGGCTTTTGGTTTGACACCGGCGAAGTTGAGAAGATCAAAGACGCGTGGCGCCCCGAGTTCATCGACAGTGGCGATCCGGAAGTCGGCAAAGAGTTCAACAAAATACGGGACATCAACTGCCCGCGCTGTGACACGAAGA
>JASDVE010000034.1:5422-6040 GCA_041891195.1 Myxococcota bacterium
AAGCAGCGCCACATCCAGCTGGAGACATGCCAGGAACACGGCGTCTTTATGGACGCGGGCGAGTTCATTGACTACACGAACGAAACCGTGATGGACATCTTCCGCGGTGTCGTCGCGATCCTGAAGGGCGATTAAGCCGCCTCCGAGGGTAGACGCGAGGTCAACCCGGCCGGCCCGTCTTCTTTCATGGTCTTCGCCGCGTGCGGTCGATTCGTCACAAACGAGCTCCGATTAGAACACCGCCTTATTAAAGAAGTAGTCCACCGGCGCAAAATCATCCGTCAAAACGTCCTGTTCCGGAACCGCACCTTTCCAGCGTCGAGCGAGGTAGTGCCGAAGCTCCGGGTCTGCGCTCGCAAAGCTTGGCGCCCTACTGCCTCGCAAAGCCACCAACATCAGACTCTGTGCCATCGCTGGGTCAACGCCAGGGTCTAACTGAAATAGCGTCACCTGTTCGAAGTGCTTCTTGTACGTGGCCACCATGGCTTGGGCGAGCAGCCCACGCTCTCCTTCGATCGCAGATGCGAGGTTCACCGCCACGACACCGCGCGCGTCCAACCGCGCGTGCAAGGCTGCAACAAATTCGTCGGTCGTGAGCTGATACGGGACCGAACCCGC
>JASDVE010000034.1:6050-9066 GCA_041891195.1 Myxococcota bacterium
TGTCGTATTGATCGCGGGAATTACGCACGAAGGTGCGACCGTCTTCGTGAAAGATGCGCATGCGAGGATCGTCAACGAGCTTGAAGTGCTTGCGTCCAAGTTCGATGAAAGCCGGGTCGATTTCCACGACGTCCACGCGTCCGTCGGGCCTGCGCCGCAAAAAATCTTGCGCCACCGACCCCACGCCCCCACCGATGGTCAGCATGGAACGGGCGTCGGGCCGGAAGTGATGCACGACCCGAAAGAATCGTTGAAAATCAAACAGCAAAGTCTCTGCGCCGGGAAGCGCGTCGAGGTAGATGCCCGCCTGCGCGCCGTAGATATCCGTGAACGCCACCCGGGTCGGGCGGCCGGTTCCTGGCTCCTGGCCGTCGGCGACTTGGATGCGTTCGTAGTGGCTGTCCACGTCCAACTGGGTACCGACAGGCATTGGCGCTTCGAGGTACTGCGCGGCCGCGCCGCCGAGGAGAAGTGCGAAAACTGCGGTGAGGGTTGCGACTCGCTTTGCCTCGATAAAACAACTGGCCCCCGTTGCAATTAAGACTCCGGCGAGCCCGATCAACACCTTGAAGTGGCCCACCAATGCCAGCAACACGAACCCCGCAAGAAAGGTGCCCGCGATACTACCGCCCGTTGACGCTGCGTTGAGGCGGCCGATGGTTGCACCAGAACTCGCGATGTCGTCGATCTGCATGCGGATCACGTATGGACCCACGGCTGCAAGCAGAAAACTTGGCATGCCGAAGAGCACTGTCGCGGCCACACATGCGGCAACGCGAATGTCGCTGAACTGGCCCGCAATTTGGGAAAGCACCGTTTCTTTGGTGAGCGCGATTCCCACGATCCATACTGCAGACACGGCAAAGATGGCAGCGAGGGTTCGATAGTCGCGACGCGTGTCTGCAAGACGGCCACCCCACCAGTAGCCCAGCGCCAAGCTGGCCATGATGATGCCGATGAGCGCAGTCCATATGACAGTGGTGCCGCCGAAGTAGGGCGAAAGAAGGCGCGACCCTACTAGTTCGAGCACCATGATGGCGGCGCCTGATGTCGTCACGAGTACGTAGGGAAAAAGGCGCTGCAAAGTTTGTCCGTTCGTAGTGATCAAATGTTGGACAACGACGATATGCAACGCGCGAGCGAATATGAACTCCATATTCGACGGTCGCGCGTATTTCTTCGTTTTTTTCGGGTCTTCCCGGCAGAGCGTACGCAAGTCGCCGCATGCTCGAGGCGCGGACCGAACCCGCCGTATCCGATGCCTTGCTCGACTTGGCTGTGGTCGCGACGTGGACGTCACGGGGCCGACGTCTCAGCGCTAGGATCAACAGCTGCGCGATTTAGGAAAGAACCCCCGCCACGAGCAAAGCCTCGGCGGCGGTTGTGGAACGAAAGTAAAGTCAGCGAAGTCGGAAGTCGAATGGTTGCGGTCGCGAAATAGGAGGGTTACCTCTCTTCGTTCGCGGCAATTAAATTGACGCATTTCGCGCAGGAAGCGTGGAGGAAATTGATGACAGGCGGCATTCGGGAAGGCGTGCGATTGGCAGCGGCGACCGTGATCCCGACCCTGTCGACGAGGTTTGCATCGTGCCGGCGATAGGGACGAATGAAACCGCTCGATACGCCATTCGCGCACATCGTCATTTCAAACTCCGCAAGCTAGCGCTCACGAGTTTTGTGTTGGCCGCCGCAGCGCTCATGCCGCGCTTGGAAGCCTCTGCAAATGACGCGGCACGACAAGCACGACCCCAAGCCCCAGCCAACGTCGTGCTGATCTCGATCGACACGCTTCGTGCCGATCGACTCGGCACCTACGGCTATAAGAAGAACACGTCACCGAACATCGATCGCCTCGCGAAGCAGGCGGTCGTATTTGAAACGGCCTACGCGCAAGCCAGTTGGACGCTCCCTTCCCACGCTTCGATGTTCACCGGCCTCGATCCGATCGCCCACGGCGTCACGAGCCAAAAGGGTCGCCTGGTCGAGGCCCATCTGACAGTTGCCGAAATTTTGCGCGATGCCGGTTATTCAACGGCGGCATGGGTTGGGCGAGGTACGCATTCCTTCGTAGGGTCAGAACGGGGGCTCGCGCAGGGGTTCGATCGGTACGAACATGCGCCTCACGCGGAGCCGAGTCTTTGGCAGGCGCTCCTGCATGCCTACGACCCCGATCTCAAACGGAAGCACAAGGGATCGCTTGGCGAAGGCGAAGCAGAAATCACGAAGGTTCTCGAATGGCTCGCGAGTCGACCGCCCTCGCCGTTCTTCTTATTCGTTCACCTCGACGACGTGCATTCCCAACCCGAGGGACGCCCGTATAACTCGCCTCCCCCATATCACGATCGATTTTGCCCCGGCGAGGTCGAGGACTACACGGGATGCGACGAAAGTGGAAAGTACTGCGCCACAAAAATGCTTCAGCGCATTCGACACGGTGATGTTGCTCCTCCGTCTCGGGACGAAGTTGCCAAAATCCAATGCTTGTACGACGGAGCGGTGTCGTTCACCGATTATCAAGTGGGACGACTCGTCAAAGGCTTGCGTGATCAGCGTTTGCTCGACGACACGTTGTTAATTTTGACTTCGGATCACGGCGAAGCGTTTATGGAGCATGGCGAAACGCTACATTTTTCCGTCTACGAAGAAGTCGCTCGCGTGCCTTTGATCGTGCGCTTCCCCGGCGGCAAACACGCGGGGCGAAGCGACGCCGTTGTCGAGCTGGTCGATCTTGTCCCCACGATTCTTGAGCAAGCGGCGATCGAATCGCCGGCATTCTTGCAAGGGCAAAGCCTGCGTCGCGTCGTCGCGCCCAAGTCGGCGGCCGAGCGAAATACGCTTAAAAACACCGCGTTCACAATGGGCACCAACACCCCTCCTCCCGTTCTTTGGCGCGAAGGGACTTCCAAACTCATCGTTCGACCGGACGACCGAACCGACCTCGAGGCCAAGCTCCCTGCGAAGGAACTCTACGACTTGCACAGCGACCCGCACGAGCAACACACCCGGGCTGCAATTG
>JASDVE010000035.1:0-2083 GCA_041891195.1 Myxococcota bacterium
CTGCAGCACCGCCACGGGACCGAATGCTTCTTTGCAGGACAGCTCGACATCAGCCGGTACGTCTTCGAGCAAAGTCGCCTGCAACATGACACCGTCACGGTGACCGCCAGTGAGGACCTTCGCTCCCTTCGCCACGGCATCATTGATCCAGCCGTGAAGCCGTGTCGCTTCCTTTTCGGAGATCATCGGGCCAATGAAGGTGTCTTCGTTCTTGGGGTCGCCCATCACGAGGGCGCCAACACGCTTCGTAAGTTTCGCCCGCACAGCATCGTAAATTGCTTCGTGGACGATGATGCGCTGCACGCTGATGCAACTCTGCCCACTTTGGTAGTACGCGCCAAATACAATGCGCTCGACTGCGTCGTCGATGTCTGCATCGGCGTCGACAATCACCGCGGCGTTGCCCCCCAGCTCAAGCACCACCTTTTTCTTGCCACTCTTTGCCTTGAGATCCCACCCGACGCCAGGAGAGCCTGTAAAGGAAAGAAGCTTCAAGCGGTCGTCCGTCGTAAAGAGCCCTGCTCCGTCCCGACGCGCGGGTAAGATCGAAAACGCGCCCTTCGGTAGATCGGTTTCGGCGAGCACCTCGCCGATAATCAAAGCTCCGATTGGCGTGGCACTCGCTGGCTTCATCACAAACGGGCAACCCGCTGCGATCGCAGGCGCAACTTTGTGTGCAGCAAGATTCAACGGGAAGTTGAACGGACTGATCAAGGAAGACGCGCCCACCGGCACGCGTTTCCACATCCCGGAATAATTCACTGCGCGTGGGTTGATGTCCATTGGAAGCACTTCGCCGTAGATCCGCGTGGCTTCTTCCGCACCAATGCGAAACGTGTCGATCAAGCGTGTCACTTCGCCACGCGAGTCTTTGATGGGTTTGCCCGCTTCAATGCAGAGGGCCTGGGCGAGTTCTTCGGCACGTTCCTGAAAGCGCGAGGCGCAGTGATTCAATACGTCTTGGCGCGCATAGGCGGGGTAATCGCGCATCGCGTCTTCAGCAGCCGACGCAGCCTCGATGCCTTTTTCGATCGCGGTGGCGTCCGCCATCGCAACCCGTGTGGCGACCTCGCCTGTGTACTTGTTCGTCACTTCCAAGTCGGCGTTCGGCTTTTCGGGAACATTCGCGAGGTAGTACGGATAACTCTCTTCGAGCATCATGACCCCCAAAAGGTGTTCGTTGATCGAATGGTCGTAGCACCCGCCGCTAGATCGAGCAGGCAATCTTTCCAAGCCGCGCAGTAAGCAGGTTGTTCTCCCGATAATCGATCGGGATCACGACCAAGCTCGGCCCTTCGGTTTGAAACGAGCGCTCAAGCGCTGCCGCCAGTTCATTGCTCTTATCGCAGTAGATCCCCTGCCAACCGAAAGCGTCGGCGAGTTTCATGAAGTCGGGGTTCCCGAAGTCGAGATCGGTGTGCTTTCCGAAATGACTTTCTTGCTTCCACTTGATCAGCCCGTATGCGTGGTCTTCCCAAACCATCACGGTGATATTTGTCTTGTGACGGTGTGCGGTCTCCATGTCCTGCACGTTCATCAAGAAGCCGGCATCTCCGCAGATCGCAAGAATGCGCCGGTCCGGATATACCATCGCCGCCGAAATCGCCCCGGGGAGTGCGAAGCCCATCGAGCAGAACCCGTTCGGGATGAGGCACGTGTTCGGTTCGTGGCTGTGGTAGTGCCGCGCAATCCACATTTTGTGCGCACCCACATCGCTGAGCACAATGTCGTTCGGCCCCATGACTTGTCGCGCGTCCCACAACGCCTTTTGTGGCTTGATCGTGCCAACCGTGTCGTCGTCTTTATATTCTTCGAGATCAGCCTTCATGTCTCGGCGTGCCGCGGCTTGGTACTTGAGGTCGAACTTTGGCGCTGCATCAAGCGCATCGATGCGCTCGTTCAACATCCAAAGCGTGTGGGCGAGGTCGCCGACGACTTCCACGTCCACCCGGTAGTTTTCGTCGACCTCGGCCGGAGTAAAGTCGATGTGAATGAGCTTGTGGTTCTTGTCCTTATTCCACAGGTACGGATGGGACTCGACGATGTCGGAGCCAAGGCAGATCACGACGTCGGCTGCATCAAG
>JASDVE010000036.1:0-8956 GCA_041891195.1 Myxococcota bacterium
GCAGGTGGTAACGACTTCGGAAACTTCGCCGGTCGAAACGTTTTCGCCTTTCCAGCGGAAGGTGTCCCCGATCCGATCGACAAAGTAGAAGTAGTCCTCCTCGTCCATCCGGAGCAGGTCTCCACTGCGAAAGTACGCATCCCCTTCTTCGAATGCGTCACGCAAGATTTTCTTCTCGCTCGCACTTTCGTCGGTATAACCTTCGAAGCGCGTGGTCTTCGAGATTTTCGCGATGGCTTCACCGGCTTCGTCGGTGGCGCACGGGATACAGAAACCGTCGGTGTCTCGAATGACTTCTCCGTTTTCGACATCGAACTGAACGAGGTGCAAGCCTGCCGCGCGACGCAGGATTGCGGGCATTCGGCCGATTGAACCCACTTTGTTGTCGATGTTCATCAGCGCGATGTTGCCCTCGGTTGCGCCGTAAAACTCGATGATGCGCGGGATGGCGAAGCGATCTTGAAAGGGTTCCCAAATTTCGGGACGCAGGCCGTTGCCGATACACACGCGCAAGCTGTGCTTGCGTTCGTCCGGGTGCGCTGGACTGTTAAGCAGGTAGCGACATAGCTCGCCGATATATTGAAACATTGTGACGTCGTAGTTGACGCAGTCTTCCCAAAAACGAGTCGCCGAAAACTTTCGGGCGAGCACCGCGGTTGCGCCGGAAAGCAACGTGGCACCCAAGGCCATCACGCCGCCCGCAGAATGATATAGCGGTAGTACGATATACATCCGATCGGACGGACCCATGCTGCTTATCCCCAATCCACCGCTTGCGGTCGCGATGAATTTTTGGTGACTGAAATTGGCGGCCTTGGGAAGCCCGGTGGTCCCACTCGTGTAGATATAGAAGAGCTTGTCGCCGCCGGTGAGTCCTTCGCGCGTGTCTGGGGGGAGTCGTCTCTCGGGTTGTTGTGCGCGCAGGGAGTCGAGATCTTCGGCGCCGGGAACATCGCCACCACTTGACCAGACGGTGAGTGCCGTGTTCATCTCGCTTTCGGCGTTTGCGTAGTTTTCTGCGAGAGCCGCGTCGAGGATCAGGTGCTTGGCGCCAGACACGTCGAGGCAGTGCGCAAGCGGGCGTCCCGTGAGGTTTGTGTTGATGAGCGCGGTGACGGCGCCAAGTTTCGCGAGCCCGAGCCAATAGACGACGAACTCGGGTCGGTTCTCCATCAAAAGCGCCACAACGTCGCCTCGTCCAATGTTGTGAGACTGGGCCCAATGCGCGACTTGATTCGAGGTCAGGTCGAGATTTCGGTATGTCAGTTTCTGATCTTCGAAGACCAGGGCCAGCTGCTCAGGCATGCGCTGCGCGACTTCACCGATGGCATCTGCGACCGTGAACGTCCCGGTCGGGCGAGAGCGAATCACGTTAGGCAGTGCTCGCCCGAAGGACTTGAAAAAACGGAGGTCGCGGGTCAAACGTTCGTAGATCGACATCGTTGGGGAAATCCTTCTGAGCAAAACCGGTCGACACAACAGCTATAAGGATCGCAACGATTGGCGCGATCAGAAACGCCACCGACTGGAGTGCCGCCATTTTCCGAAGCGAGCGATGGGCCGAAGGCTGGAGGTTACGAGAAGTTGCCCACGCGTTCGAGTACCGACTCGCACGCTTCCGCGAGAGCGGGCACGAAGAGTTCGGGGTGGGTCACGCAGACACTGTGGTCTCCCGGGATGCAGTGGGTGACTGCGCCTCGGATTCGGTCGGCCATAAGCTGTTGGTTTGTTGCAGGAACCAAGCGGTCTTTCTCCGTGAGGACCACCGAGGTCGGGACATCAATTTCATCGATCCAGGAAAGTGAGCTGTAGCGCTGAATCGCGGCTGCAGCCTGGCCGACGGTCACGAAGTCGCTGCTGCCGATTTCAGCCATGACGAATTCGCGAATGCCCGGGTCGGTGATGGCTTCGCTGAGCCACCTCCGGGCGGCGCTCCGAATGACATTGCGCGGTGCAATGCGGCCGAGGTTGTTGAGGATCGGCGAAACCGCGTAACTCAATCGCCTCCGTCCACGTGGTGCAAAGCGGCAAGCCGTTGCACAGAGCACCATGCCTTTGACGATGTCGCGATGTCGCTGCCACAAAAGCTGTGCGATGGGGCCGCCCATCGAATAGCCGACGGCTACGAAACGGTCGAGATTCAGCTCACGCGCAACCGCTGCTGCGTCGTCTGCACAGTCGACTAGGCGAAAGGGCGTGCGTGCGCGAACACCTCGGCCGTGTCCGTGATGGTCGATCACGACCAGGCGATACTGTTCACTTAACGCGTTGAAGGTGGTGCGCCAGTTGAGGAGCCCTGTGGCCCCGAGACCGTGAAGCAGGAAGAGCGTCGGTGCGTTTGCGGCGCCTCGACTCTGTCGCACAAAGGTTCGACCGCGTCCCGGGAGTTCGATCTTGTGCTCAGTCCACTCGCTTGCGGTCGGCATCGTTCTCTCCAGCTGGGGACGCTCTCGCTTTCAAATCGACCCGATGTTCGGCTTGATGATTGCCGGGGGGCGACGATCGCATCGCCTTCCTTAGAGCAGATGCGATGGGCTTGGTTGCGTTGGCGGTGCTCCATTGGGGCTTGGCGCCGTCGATGCATCGGGATGCGAATCCCGTGTCATGCACGGGCCAGAACTCAGCTAAACGTTGACCCAGGGCCGATCTCCGGTGTCTGGCGGCACGACCAGTTCGTCCCACACCGCGAGTTCTTCGAGGCTCTTTGGCTTATAGTCGGTAGGCAAAGCCGTGTTGAGAACAAATAGCGCGTTGGGAGCCCAGCTGTCGGTATGAACCAGGCTGTAGCCCTTACGGGTACCGAGCTTTTGAAACGCCGCGAGGCTCGCACCGTGGTAAGACGTCTTGTCCCATACATGGTCGGCGGCGTAGGCCATGGTTTTTGCGGCGTCGCAGGTGAACAGGATGTTGTACTCGACGACCACGACCCGCGGTGTGTACCGCTCGATCGCGTTCCAAACCCAGTAGTCGTTGCCGTCGATGTCGATGGATAGAAGGTCGAAGGTCTGCGGTACGCCGTACTTGTCGAAGAGGTCTTCAATATTTTCGGCACGTATGAATTCGCGCTTCACCAGTTCGCCATCGCCACGGTCACTGCCTTCCATCAATAGACCTGTCCAACCGTGATGCAGGCGTAGGTTCGCAGTGTTGGAAAGGTGCTTGCCGTCCCAGGCACCAAATTCAACGAAGTTCTTTCCCGTGGTTCCAATCGCGTTAAAAATCGTTTGCAAGACACCGTCTTCTCCACCTTGGGAGTAGACGCGCGATTCATTTTGGGTCAGGTCTGTGAGCATGTGATCCTCGGTTTGGATCGCGCACTTTAGATCGCTGTGGCGCGAAACGCACCTGTTTACACGGGGCCGGCAGGGTCGGCACGGTTAAGTGCGTCAAGCAGCGCGAGACGGTCCTAGACGCAACATCGCCGGCTCTCTCGAGGTTAACCGCATCAATAAGCACCTCGAATTCGATATGGTTGGACGTATGAGGTTCAGAAAAATTTTGCTCGCAGCGACATCGATCCTCGTATCGCTGTTCATCGTTGAAGTCTTTGCGCGAGTCTATCTCGCGAGTCCGCTTGCGCTGATACCCCGCTATGGCAATAGTTTTCAGGCCATCCACGGTTCCAAAATCTTGCGGGCATCCAATATTGCGGGGCTGCGATTCGAGCTGAAGCCAAACCTCGACACGTACTTCAAGCTAACCCCGTTCGCGACGAACTCGGTGGGAATGCGGGCGGACCGAGAGTACAAAAAACAAAAGCGGCCCGGGAGCTATCGCGTTGTTGTCTTGGGGGACTCTTTCACGATGCCTAGCGGGGTTCCCATAGAAGACGCGTACCACAATGTTGTCGAGCGTGAGTTGAATGCGAAGTCGGACCGCAACTACGAGTTCTTGAACTTTGGCGTCGGTGGCTATTCGCTGGATAATTACTTGACGGTCTTAAAGGAGAAGGCGCTCGCCTATGAGCCCGATCATGTTTTGATCGGCTTGTGTCTCACCAACGACATTCCGGTGATCGAACAACAAAAGAAGCCGAATGCAGGTGGTTTCAAAAATCGTGTCCTCAGTAGCCCGCAACCTTACTTCGAGATCTGGACCCGCGATGCCATCGGCCGGATCGGCAAAGGGATGAATCCCAAGAAGAAGGGGACGCAGCAGTTCGATCTCGAAAAATTGCACCGACTTGCGAGCGAGTTCGATCGTATCCGCACTCAACATGATCTTCAGATGACATTCGTCGGGTTGAAGCTTCATTCTCGGGTGAGCCGCCCCTACGAACTCGCTGCCCAAGCCCTCGGGAAGCATTCGTTGATGCTGATTGATGGCGGTAGCGATTTCCAGACACAGATCGAAGCGCGTTACCTCACGACCCGGCTCGACCGGCACCCGAACGCCTTGGCGAACAAAATGTTCGCAGACACCATTGTTCGCGAAATCGATTGGGACGAGCAGGACATCCGATAACCGTCACAGACTGGGCGAACTTTGCGGCTGCACGCCCTCGGTCGGGCCGGAGAGCGAGGGGGCCTCGAAGCGAAGCCGATCATCGCCTTTTCGCCGCTGCCCAACCCGGTTGTGTGTCGCAGCAAGGCTGGTTGCTGGGCTACCAAGTTCTGTAGCAGGGCTTTCGTTACCCGTGATGACGCAGGTGTTTGCGAAACGGTGCCGTATTTTTGCCTGCGGAACTACGACCCCGTTTTTGTTTGTGAGGGTGAGACCTGGGGCAACAGGTGCGACGCCAGCAGCGCGGGTGTCTCGGTGGAGTATGAAGGACGCTGTGTGCAGGACGAAAATCTTTGCAGCGACTTCGTCGGCGTCGTATGCCCCGATGGGTCGACCAGCCGGTGTGCGGCTGCAACGGCATCAGGTACAGCAACACACGCTTCGCAAAGTTGGGACAAGTCGCAATAGCCTACGACGGAGAACGTGAATCAGACGATGAATGCCGCCATTGGCCGGCAACCGGCACTGCCGCGGAATGCGAGTAGGCGGGAATGCAGCGCGCGACTTAGGCTCAGCATCAGCGTATGGCTAGCGCGAATCCCACTATCGTTTGGCTCACCACGAACCCGGTGACGACATGGCTCGTCCGCAGGATCTTTTCTCGCGTGGATCCGTTTGTCTTTCGCAAAACCAACGGTCGCTATACCGCGATGGGACCGCCGACCATGCCGATGCTAACCCTGACTGCGGTAGGACGGAATTCGGGCAAGGCGCGGTCCGTCCATCTCGCATGCATTGAGCAGGATAGCGGTTTTCTGATCGTGGCCAGTGCCATGGGCCAAGAGCGGCATCCGGCATGGCGTTACAATCTCGAAGCCAATCCTGAGGTCGAAGTGCAAGTCGCGGGGCGCCGGTTTGCCGCGCATGCCCAGTTGTTGGATGACGCGAGTCGGGCCGAGATTTGGCCGCTGGTTCACGACGCCATTCCGCAGATGAAAATCTACGAATCACGCACCGACCGAAACATTTGTGTATTTCGCCTGCGACCCGTTTAACATTGCGACGGGTCGACTTCGCTTGGCCGCGCAAGGAGAAACAGCATGACCACGACCCACGAACCGCAGGAAGAAATGGCACAGCTTGAGATCGTGAAGGGTGACGAGGCGGAGCTGCAGGTTGGCGGCCTGCGCTTTGTCGCGTGTCGACGCGAGATCGACAAGTTCGATGGCGGCGTATCGCTTTACGTTTTTAGCGACCTGCCTGACGACAACCGCGAACTCTTACGGGTGGATCTGTTTCGCGAACGTCCGCACTACCACGCGCCCGCGGAAAACCGAGCGGAGTGTAAGATTGAACTCGGGACAGGCGAAGACGCGCGCGATTGGGGCGTGGAAGCATTCACGACTCGGGCATCGGAACTCGTCTTGGAAGGCGGTTTCAACGACATCGCAGAACAGCTCGATCAAGAAGCACTCGGTTCTTGCGGTACCGCGCTGCGCGAAATGTTCGATGGCCTTGGTGAGCCAACCGAAGTGTCGCACTTCGAGGTGCCCCGTTCTGTGCTCGATGCACTCGAGGCCAGCTGAGCCGTTAGGCGCGCCGAAACCAGCTGAATAACTTCGTGTTCGCTTCACGAGGACGTTTCCCCCGGAGCGAGCTTACTTTCCAGAAACCGAAGCACGCTGCCCACGAGGAAAACGTGTTCGTAGAACAACTCGCTTGCGTCGAAATCGCCGTGTTGCGAAACGAGCTTGTGCCAAAACTAGGGGACGGGGACGCGACTCGCATGAACGCACTGCGAAGGACTTTACGATCGTCAAGTCGATGTCCCAGGCAAAACAGACTCAGTCGTCCTGGACAATTTCGTTCCGAAATGTGAATGAACCCTGCACAATATTGGCGTTCATATTTACGAAAGTAGACTTGGGCGACTTCCTTGCGAATTTTTCGGGCAAGGGAGCCGTGAGTTTTACACAGTGAGCGGGGGCTGAGCGACTTGGCTCCGCAAACGATGGAAAATGGGAGCATGATGAAACGCGTCAGAATGATCACTGGGCTCGTCGCTGCAGGGTTAATTGCGACGACGGTGTCCTTGGTATCGCACGCAGAAACGAAAAGCGGGGCAAAGCTCGACTCGGCGCTCACGGCCAGTGAAATTTACGAGCGCTACACCGATCAGCAAACGCGCTCGAGTCAACAAGACCTTCGGATCCTCTCTCGTGACCCGGGCGGGAGCGAGCAAGTGAGTCGCTTTGAGATGCGAATTCAAGATGAACGCGATGACAAGGGCAGGCCCAAAGGACGCGTTCGCTACCGGTTGCGAATCGATGTATCTGCGCCGTTCGATTTGCGACACACCAAGTATCTCATTATTGGGAACGATCCCGGCCCGAACGAAGAGTTTATCTATGCCCCAAGTACCCGGCGGGTGCGGCGGGCCGACCTTTCGAAGACTTCTTTTCTTGGGACCGACTACACGTTCGGCGACTTTATGGTGCAGGACGTAAAAGACGCCGATCACAAGCGACTGCCCGACGAAGTGATCGATGGACAGCCCGTCTACGTCGTCGAGTCCATTTTAAAAGCGGGTATCGAGGCCGACTATCGGAAGACCGTGGCCTACGTGGAACCCGAACACTTTGTACCACTCCGCACGCGCTCCTGGGACGACTATGACGTCGAAGTGAAGGAGATGACCGCCAAGGCGGCATCGATTCGCTCATTCGAAGACGTATGGGTAAGCACCGAATCGAAGATGCGAGATTTACAGCGCAACACCGAATCCGTGCTCTTCGTCGAAAAGCTCAACCCCAAGCCAAAGTTCAAACGGTCGACGTTTTCGTCGGGGCGGCTGGCGCGAGGCAAGTAGTCGCGCGAAAACTGTGTCATCCGAGTCGCGCGCACTAGCGTTGATCCTGACTTGGCTAGTTTGGGAACGGACCGATTTCTCCATCGAGCAGCCAGCGAATCATCGGCAGATGCTGACGCCCTTGAAAAACCTGGCCGCAGGCGAGATAGGTGGGTGCGGTTACGGCGCCGACTGCGTCGAGTTCTGCGCCAACTTGGCAAAGAGCCGCGGGGCCTTCGGTACTGGCCCAAGACTTATACTCGCGAGCGTCCCCAGCAAACTCAGTAACAAGCTTTGCGGCTGCGTTGACGTCACTGACGTCGAGTTCCAGCGACCAGTAGCGCCGGAACGACTTGACCAGAAGCGCTTCAAAGACGTCGGGCTTTGTGTTCCGTACGTACAACCACGCCATATGGAGCGCGTCTGCTGAACCGTTTCGATACGGATCTTTGATTGTGAGTGATTGCGCTTCGGCATACACCGCGATCTCTCTTCCAACCATTTGGGCGCGGTGGTGCCGGTGGCGGATGCCTCGATCGTCATGTTCGGCAGTCGGCTTAGGCGGGCGTAGCGGTTCGGCGGCTCTGGGTAGCCAGTTGACCTCGAACCCGCACTCGTTCGCGAGCGAGAGCGCCGGCCCAAGCGCAAGAAAACAAAATGGATGCCGCACGTCGAGCGTAACCGTGAGAGTCGACTTCTCGAGCTGTGTGTCGATATTCATTGAGCGAAGCTCCGGTTGGAGACCGTTGGTGCAGGGCCCTTTCGTCCCGCCAACAGCCAGGCCACCCGAGGCAGGTGTTCGCGACCAAACCACATTTCGTCCTCAACGAGGTAAGTCGGGACACCGTAAACCCCGGCATCAAACGCCTGGTTGTTGATTTTGTCGTGCAGCGCGCGTCCGGCCCCCGCAAGCCAGTCGCGAAAGCCTGCGGTTTCAATGCCGGCGGCGGTGAGTGTCCGTTCAAGAACCTCGACATCGTCGATGTCGAGCTCACGCTTCCAAAACGACTCATATGCGATGTCAACGAAGCGGTCGAAGAGGCCCCGCTGCTTGGCCCAGAGCATCGCGATCCCCGCCTGGCTCGAATCCCAGATCTTGACGGTGCCGCGCAACGTTTTGTCTGTGAGCATCGCGTAGCGGCGAGCGTCTCGATACGCGTACTTCACCCCGCTCCATTGCTGCGGCGTTCGGCTGGACGATTCGACCCTTTTGCCGTCCTTCGCCAGTTTGGCAGAGCCGAGGTAGCTAGGGATATCCAAAGTAAAAGGACGCCAATCAATTTCGACACCTGCTGCGCTCGCCATTTCGCGTGTGGGCTTGATCGCGATCCAGGCATACGGGCTCTTGAGGTCGATGTAGACGACTAGCCGAGCGTTCCCACGCAACTGAGCAAACTCCGAGGGGAATAGATTGAGGGAACGATCGGACATGAAAGACCTCGTAGAATGGCCGAAAACCTAGACTTAAATGCAGCGAACGGCTCGCGGCGTCACAGGTTACCAAATGCATCCCTCCTCCCGAACGCAAGCGAAGCGTGAGTTTCATATAGCAATGTGAATTAGCCCCGTGCGTCCCGATCCCCCAGAGCTTCTCGGCTTTGTTTGCCAAAGATGGCGGAGCGATATAGAGCGTTATCTGCTAGTATATCTTCACCGTACTTTTCG
>JASDVE010000037.1:0-516 GCA_041891195.1 Myxococcota bacterium
ACGGAATACGGTGTTCCCGCAATGCAGATTGGACCTTGCCCATCATCGGTATCATACGTGTGCTTTGTCCAACCGCCTTCGATTTCGACACTCTGCGCCGGCGTGAATTTGCCGAGATACTTGTCGAAACCAGCTTCGCGCAACTCTTGCTCTGCCGCTGGACTCAGTCCCTTCGGCGGCTTTCCATTTCCACCAAGCCCCATCATCGCGAATGCCGCACCCGCGAGAAATAGAACCGCAACTCGCTTGAACCTTAATGAACTCATTGCATTTGCCTCCAGCATAAGAAGTGTGACGTTTTGTTCACGATGACATGCGCGAGAGACACCGTCAACAAGATTGAATAGCTGAGGGCACCTACACGAGCTTTTGCTGTCAGGACGCGAGTTCATCGCGGCAAAGTCTGACGACTCGAGCCAAAGACTGGTTGGCATAGACGCCTCGACCTCGGCGGAAATAAGGTTGAAGCCGCATTGGGTTTCTAAAAACTTCAAACAACACAAGCAAGTACAAGAC
>JASDVE010000037.1:526-8934 GCA_041891195.1 Myxococcota bacterium
CAATACGTGCATGTCGCTACGAATGAGGTGGAGACCAGAGTTTCGACACGTTCAAATCGACTCCCCTTCCGGGCGATAGGCGCCGTGGAACGCGAATCCACGGTCGCCACCGAGCGCAAAGACCGATTTCCACATTGCCCTGCCCCCCACCGGCGGTCGCGTCGTACTCCCCCACAACCAAGGCTCGTTCACCCTGTCGAACGGAGCTCTTTGGGGAAGCAACTCGAGATTGCTTGACGCTGAATTCGCAATTCAAACGTGACACCGACGCGAGTCCGGATGACACCTTCTGAAAGCGTTCAATCTCAAGAACAAGTCTCCAGCGCCAATCGAATAGGTCCCTCTTACGTGATCGAACCTACAGAGATTCGCCCGCGTACAACTCCAAGGCAGCGTAGACATCAAAAAACGATTGTTCGCCGGTTTTGCGCGATATGCATGTCGCACACAGTGCTCCGTCCACCCAGGCGTTGTAGCCTACCTATCCTCAGTTTTTCAGACGCTCGCCCAGCAACCGCGGCGACAGGAGTGGACTCATGGCGCACGACTTGGTGATTCGAAATGGCAAAGTGATCGACGGTAGCGGGAGCGCAGCCTTCGCCGCCGACGTCGCGATTGATGGCGACACCATCACCCACGTCGGAACCGTAGAAGAAAGCGGCATACGCGAAATAGACGCGCGCGGCTTGACCGTAACCCCGGGCTTCATCGATATTCATACGCACCTCGACGCGCAGATCGCCTGGGACCCCTACCTCACCCCGGTTTCATGGCACGGTGTCACCACGGCGCTTCTCGGTAACTGTGGCGTCACGTTCGCTCCCGTACGCCCTGGCGACGCCAAGACCCTCGCCAACATGATGGAAACGGTTGAAGACATTCCGGCTGACGCGATTTTGAATGGCCTGCCCTGGGATTGGGAAGGTTACGGCGGCTACCTCGACGCACTCGAAACCATGGAGCCGGCCATCAACGTGGGCGGCATGGTGGGGCACTGCGCGGTTCGCTTTTACGTGATGGGCGAACGCGGGGTCGACGAGAAGCCGAGCGAAGCCGAAGTCGCACGCATGGCCGAAGTCGTTGCCGAATCGGTCGCAGCCGGCGCGATCGGCTTTTCGACTTCGCGCATCATCGGCCACCGTTTGCCCGATGGACGCGATGTCCCTGGAACCCATGCCGAACACGAAGAACTCGTCGCCATCGCAAAGGCGGTAAAGGGCGCGGGCGGTGGCCTCATGCAAAACGTCTTGGACCTGTCGGGCAAGTTCGAAGGTGAGATCGAATTGATTCGAAAGCAGGCCATCGCGAGTGATGACCGTGTGCTCTTCAGCATTACGGCCGGACGCTCCGATCGTTCCGGTCAAATGTTCATTGATGAAATCAACAAGATGCGCGAGGAAGGCCTCGACGTGAACGGCGTCGCAATCCCCCGCAGCTCTGGCTTCCTGATCGGTCTGGTCAACACGCTGCCCTGGCGCAGCCCGAAATGGAAAGAACTGCGCGCCATGGACTTCGATTCGCGCGTCGCGGCGATCAACGACGAGGCAACGTGCCAGGTGCTTATCGAAGAAGCCAAAGCAGAGACGCCCAAATTTTCGGAAGTCCCCCTGTACTGGCTCGGTGACGATGATAAGCCCAACTACGTGCTGACGGACGAGGCCATGCTGGGTCACATCGCAGAGACCATGGGCGACACGCATCCCGTCGAGACCTTTTTGCGGATCAACCGGCAGACTCAGGGCCGCGCCCTCTTCTTGATGCGCGCATTCAACCCAAACCTACGTGCCGTCGCCGACCTCATCTCAAAGGGCGACGTGCTTCCCGGCCTCGGAGACGCTGGGGCTCACGTGGGTCAAGTCATGGACGCCGGTTGGTGTTCGTTCGTGCTTTCCCATTGGGTTCGCGACACGGAACTATTCACCCCAGAAGAAGCGGTACGCCGAATGACGTCGGCCCCAGCTCGGATTATGGGCTTAGCCGATCGTGGACGACTCGAAGCCGGAATGCGGGCCGACGTAAATGTGATTGATCTCAAAAAGGTCGCAGAACGCATGCCCGAGTTCGTGAATGACTTCCCCGGTGGTGCTGGACGTTTCATTCAGCGCGGGACGGGTTATCGCGCCACGGTGTGCAACGGACAGCTAATCCTTGAAAACGATGAACACACCGGCGCCCGCGGCGGCCGGGTACTACGGTCTTCGCCATGACCGATCAAGAAATGCTGATGATCGAGCGGCAATGCGAGCGGATCGTGACGCGCTACTGCCATTACGTCGACCACGGGGAAGCCGCCAAGGTGGCTGACCTCTTTACAGCGGACGGCACCTGGACAGCACCCGGGGTTGTGATGAGCGGGCAAGACGAACTGCGCAAAGGCTTCACCAGCCGACAGCAAAACACCGCGCGCATGTCACGTCACGTCTGCAACAACCTATTGATTGACGTGATCGACGCAGACCACGCTCATGGTGTGGTCTACCTCACCCTTTACATGGTCGACGGTGAGGAGAGCCGAGAGACGTCACCGCTTGACGGCCCCGCCCTTGTCGGAGAATACGTCGACGAATTCGTGCGCACCGAGGCTGGATGGCGCATCAAGACACGCGCGACTTCGTTTAACTTCGTGCGAATCGCACCGATGTAGCGTGCCATGTGCGCGACTTCGCGCGGCATTTTTTTTGCAGCCCGAGCAGCCGCTAATTCGACGCCAGCGACAAACCGTAGACACGAGCGGCAGTGCCGCAGAAGAGCGCACTCTTTTCGTCCTCGCTGCAACCCAGTTCGTCTGCAATTCGCTTGAAGGCGTTCCACAGGTTCCCGTACGAACAAGAGACTTTGTCTACGGGAAAATTTGATTCGAACATGCAGCGCTCGGGCCCGAATGCGCGCAGTACGAGTTCGATCTGCGGCTTCCAAGCTTGCGCAAGAGCTTCCGAACCGGGCGCGGGTTTCGCCTGGTCTTCGAAACCAAAGCCATAAATCGGCATTCCGCAGCCACCGAGCTTCGCAACAACGTTCGGGCAGCGCGCGACGTCCTCGATCCCCCGTTGCCAATCACGCAACATCGCATCGCGGTTATTTGCAAATGGCCCGATGCCTAGCGGCCCTCCGATATGGTCGAGCACGATCGTCACGTCTGGGAAAGCGCGAGCCAGCACCGCAAGCTCTGGCAACTGAAAGTGATAGCCCCACGACTCGAAGAGATGACCGCGCCGAGCGAGTTCCGCAAAGCCTTCGCGAAAGTCGTCGCGCCCAAGTAAATGTTCCAGCTTACGTGTGGGATGATGGTTGGCCGGCACGTCGGGGGACGCGTGGAACCCGTGGGCCTGTCGAATGCCTCGAAAGCCTCGCCCTGCTTCTGACAGCGCGTCGAGCACATCTCCAACTGCGCGACCGAGAGTCAGGTCTGCAAATCCAATCATCGCGCCACAACAACGACGCCCCTTGCCAAAGAGATCGGACGCGGCCATTGCGGCGACGCCTTGTACGAATTCGACTTCGCCTCGCGATGCAAGCGGCCCCCCGCCTGCGTCGTACATGGCGAGGCATTCCACAAAGACAGTCTCGACGACGTTATGCCCCGAGCGCACAATGTCGTCGATCAGGTCATCCCCGAGATAGCGGCCGTGGGTAGGCGTCGCTTCCGGATACGAACTTGCGCTGCGCCGATCCCACAGATGGTGATGTGGGTCGACGATCGGCTGCCGTGGATCGATCGCGGGTTCATTGCTGGGCTCTTGCCAGACGTTGAGGCGATCACCATGCAGGTCAGGAAGTAGATTGGGCATCTGGATGTTGTGCCATGTAACTGAACGATGCGCCAATCGCGCATAGAGCCCCCGCATAATCGCCAAGTCGCAAAAAAAAGCCCCGCGATTTGGGACGTTTTCGTCCTAAACCGCGGGGCTGAATGTTCGTTCCAGTCGCCCTATTCGGGGATCTGCAAAACTCGCTTTGCGATCACGTTCATCTGAACTTCGTTCGTGCCGCCCCAGATCGAGTCGGCTCGCGTCGTGAGCCAGGCGCGGGTGCGCTCGAGCTCAGTTTGTTCGAAGCCCGGCCCCTCCCAGCCAAGACCTTGGGTCCCGTGGGCGAGCATCACGATGTCTTGTTCGCTCTTCACCATGTTTGCCCACTTGAACTTGCCAAGCGATCCGATGTCGCGCGCCGTCTGTCCCGCACGCGCTTCCTCGCCAGCACGGCGCATGGTCAGGCTCAATGCTTTGGCTTCCTGTTCCTGGGCGGCCAATCGCTGTCGAAGCACAGGGTCAGCGAGGACGCCGTTTTCGAGGCCAACTTCACGCTTGACGACGTCGACGTAGCTTTCCTTCTGAGCGCCGCTCAAGCCCCCCTCGCTTCCGCCGTCGGTGCTTCGTTCGTGCTGAAGCAAACGCTTCGCCACCGTCCACCCGCCATTAACCGGGCCAACGACGTGCTTGGCCTGCGCGCGCGCACCGTCGAAGAACACCTGCGAAAATTCCGCAGTGCCGTCGATCAAGTTGAGAGGCGACACTTCCACGCCGTCTTGATGCATCGGAAACAAGATGAAGCTAATGCCATCGTGCTTCGAGGCTTCGGGATCGGTGCGCACGAGACAAAAGATCCAGTCCGCCTTGTCTGCGCCGGTGGTCCAGATCTTCTGGCCAGTGATGCGGTACTCATCGCCTTCGAGCACTGCACGGGTCTGCAAGCTTGCGAGGTCTGAACCCGCGCCGGGCTCGCTATAGCCCTGGCACCACTTCACTTCATGCTTTGAAATCGCAGGCAAGAATTCGAGCTTCTGTTCATCGGTGCCGAACTGCAACAGCGTCGGCCCAAGCATGCTCGTGCCGAACGACGACACCATCGGCGCACGCACGGCCTTGAACTCGCCCTTCATCGCGGCGGCGTGCTTGCGGTCGAGCCCGCCCCCTCCGTATTCCTTCGGCCACTCGGGCGTGATCCAGCCACGCTCGCCGAGCGCCTGGATCCATTTGCCGAGCGGCTTCTTCGGAAGGTCTTTCCTGTTGCCAACGCGCAGCTCCGGAGCGAGGTTCGCTTCGATAAAGCTGCGGACTTCTATCTTGAACTCTTCGATCGATTCAGTGGACATGGATTCGTGCTCCCTTAGTAGCCGCGCAGGCTGGCGTATCGGTTGCGGTGATAAATGGCATCGCCGAGGAAAAGCTCGGCCGCCTTGAGGCGCTTAAAAAAGAGGCCAATTTCCTCTTCGTCGGTCATACCGATGCCGCCGAACATCTGCACGGCTTCGCCGCCGATCAAGTTTGCGACGTCCGAGCAACGAGACTTGGCCGCGCTCGCACACTGTGAGACGTCGTCCCGACCGTCGTCGATTGCAGTCAGAGCATCGAGCACCACCGATCGAGCAAACTCGAGCTCGCCGAACATTTGAGCGGCCCGGTGTCGAAGGCCCTGGAACGTTCCGATCTTGACTCCGAACTGTTCCCGGGTCTTTAGGTACGTAAGCGTGCGCTCGAAGGCTTCTTCGAACGTGCCCAACATTTCGGCACAGAGCCCAATCGTCGCTCGGTCGAACACCGCGTCCAGTACTTCGGCGCCGTTGTCGACGTCCCCAAGAACCCGGGCCGCATCGACCGCTGCGTCATCGAAGGTAATCCGCGCCGCGTTTCGGCCGTCGATCATTTCGGTCCGTTGGATCGTGACGCCCGATGCGTCGGCGTCGACAACCAAGAGTGTGAGTCCGTTTCGATCCCCAGCGCTGCCAGAGGTGCGCGCAACGGTCACGATCTGATCCGCGACATGGCCGTCTAGGACGAATAACTTTTCGCCGCGAACCTTGAAGCTGTCCCCGTCGCGGGTTGCGGTCGTGCTCACTCCGTACGGAGAAAACCGGCCGTGCTCCTGAAACGCCAACGACAAAATCCGGTCACCGGTGCAGACATCGGGAAGCAAATCTTTTTGCAGCGGCTCGTTGCCGCCGAGCAAGATCGCATTGCCACCGAGCAAAACAGTTGAGAGGAAGGGCTCGGGCGCGAGCACCCGACCGCACTCCGAAAGCACGACACCCAGTTCGCCGTAGCCCATTTCGGCGCCACCGACTGCTTCGGGAAACAAGATCCCGAGCCATCCAAGTTCTCCCATCTCTTTCCAGAGATCGCGGGTAAAACCGTCGGCACTTTTGGTGTCGCGCAGGCTGCGCATGCGTTCGACAGGCGATTTTTCATCACAAAAGCTCTTCGCCATGTCGCGCAAGATGAGTTGGTCTTCGGACAGAATCAGTCCCATTGAGTTTCGTTCCTTCGTGCTTCCAATTGTTGGAGGGGAAATAGAATGCGCGTATTTCGGCACGTAGTATGCCAAAATCTAGGACTGTTCTCAAAGCGGGGTCCTCCCCAGGAACACCTCGGATTTGCGCAACGATCTCCAAGAAGAGCGACTCCAACGAAGCCATTGCGCCCAACAGTCTGATCGAATTGTCGAAATTCGACATCCACGACCTGGACAGCCTCAAGTTGTGGCGCAGCGGTTCGGAGTTCCAACTCGACATGAAGGCCCGCACGCAAGCCAAACCGAGTGCTCTCTAAGGGCGAGATTATGAAAGCCGCTTGGAAGAACCCGCGGGCCGCCGAGCACCGCGCTGGCGGCATTTCCGATCCAAAAGCTAGACTGTAAAAACGCGCCTGCGTCACGTGTCACCAACACGAATTATTCAACGGAAGGATGGCGTCGTGAGCCGCGCGTCCGAAGAGCCCCTGACACCCGAAATACGACGCTTTCGTCGCCACATCGTGAGACTTTGGCTCGGCCAAGTCGCCACCGGCATTGGCGACCAACTGCATTCTGTCGCATTGCTTTGGATCGCAGTCGAGTCCGTTGGCGAACGCGCTGGTTGGGTCATCGCGGCAGGAGCGCTCTCACGATTGGCATTCGGTTTTGTTGGTGGCGCCTATGCGGACCGGTGGGATCGCCAGAAAACGCTAATCGCGTGTGACCTGTTGAGCGCTGCAGCTGTTGCGACTTTGATCTTCGCGACGCCTGGCTCCGATGGAATCTTGCTTCACCTCGCAGTCGTCGCGGCCGTGCTCGGCATGCTCGACTCTCTTTTCCAGCCGGCGCTTCAGGCCAGTTTGCCTGCGATCGCTCCGGACAAAGCTCGACTTCAGGCGGCCAATGCTTGGCTAGACGTCACCCGAAGACTCGCCGTTGCCTTAGGCCCGAGTGCCACCGGACTTCTTCTCGCCTGGATCCCGCTGCAAGACTTTTTCGCCGTCGACGCAATGACGTTTGTGTTGTCCGCGGTCTTAATCGCTTCGCTTGGACGCAACTACGCGTGGCGTTCTGAAACAGCCACTCGCAAAACCGCACGCGCTAGCCTGATCGTTGAGATTCGCGGAGCCGCCCGGCTGGTGTCGGGCGAACGGCGCCTTGTCTGGGCCTTGTGGCAGCACGCCGTCTGGAACTTTGCACTCGGCGCGGCGCTCACCCTCGGCATTGCGATGATCGTTGACAGCGAACTCGACGGGGGCCCGGCGCTGTTGGGATACGCGACCGGGGCCTACGGCGTGGGCAACGTGCTGTCGAATGTCATCCTCGCACGCAGCGACGTTCAAAACACAACCCGCATGCTTCATCTGGGCGCGCTTGTCGCGGCCATCGGCTGGGGCTTGGTCTCGTTCGTGACCCATGTTCCGACGTGGCTCTTCGTGATCGGCATCTCTGCGCTGGGCGGCCCGATGACGGACCTGATGCTGTTGCGCCTGATCCAAACTCGTTTTCCGACGGATCAGATCGGCAAGGTCTACAGCTTTCGATTTACGCTAAGTCGCGCTGCCGGTGGTGTTGGCTTGATGGTGGCTCCGATGATTTACGGAAGCATTGGACCGCGCACCGGCATTGCAGTTGGCGCAGCGGTACTCGCTGCGGTGTCCCTCTTCGGGCTTGCGAGTGCGTCGCGACGTGAGCGCGAGGCGATCCTCTCGGGCTAGCGGGCGGAGCAGTCGCTAAGCCGTCAGATCGATCGTGTCCTGCTTTACGATTTTTTTACAGATCACGAGACATGGTGTGAAGCTATCCGTCGCGGACAGGCGCTCGACCAAGCCCGCAATTTTCGGCCAGCGCGAGGCGTCGAGAGGACCGGCAACGAGCGCCAACTGCGCCAACTGACAAACCAGCGAAACGTCCGCGATCGAAAGCTTGTCTCCAACCAAGAAACCGCCGTCTCCGATCTCCCCTTCCAAATAGTCGAGGGGCTTCGGCAGCCTTTCCGTGTACGCCTTCTTCGCGGCCGCGACGTCGGGCTCCTTGCCTTGAAAACGATTAAACTGAATCGGTCGAAAGATCCCCATTCCAATGGGTCCGGCGAGTTCCGAGTCGCAGTATTCCTCATACCACGCCGCGCGACCGTGCTCGTAGGGAGCGGTCGGGTCAAGGTTCGGCTCCGGAAACTT
>JASDVE010000038.1:0-517 GCA_041891195.1 Myxococcota bacterium
GCGTTATTGGATGTAGCCGAGAGCCCGGAGAGCGTCTTCGGTTTCGGAATCAAGTTCGGGGACTTCGGCAACCGTTCGGATCGTCTGCGCACCGTCGCCGTACTCGCGGATGGCGGCATCGAGCATGGCCATCATCTCGGCCGCTACGTCCGGCCAATCATGAAATCGATTCTGGGTTTCCCCAGGGTCGCTCGCCGTGTCGTAGAGCTCGTGGTCTCCCGTCGATGACCAAATCAAACGCTTTCCGTTGGCTTCGACGGCGCGTAAGCGGCGCTGGTATTGCTGCAGGCCGTCAGCCACCAATTTCGGATCTTCGTCGGCGTACATCGCAAGTGCTTGGGTGGGATAGTAGTACTCCGAGAAAACAGCAGCGCGCGACCAATCGCGCGTGTCTCCAAGCAAGTTCAGCCCCTGTACATTGGACCCGTCGTACGAGACTCCCGTCGCCTCGAGAATGGTGGGGAACAGATCGACCAGTTGGCCCATGCGATCGTCAACGCGGCCGCCCTCTTTGTTC
>JASDVE010000038.1:571-5090 GCA_041891195.1 Myxococcota bacterium
GACCTGCACGGTCGTATTATAGAGCGCGAATGAATGCCCGAGGTGATCGTGATCACCGAGTTGTTCCCCGTGGTCCGATGTCACGATGATCAGCGTGTTGTCGAATCGTCCGTCTCGGCGAAGCGAAGCGAATAACTTTTCGAGGGTGAAACTCATGTACGCCATCTCCGCGTCGTACAGATCTGAAAGCACCTCGAAGTCCTGCTGGCTTGCGGGCATACCAACGTAGTAACGCGACCATCGCTTGCGCCCAACTTCGAGGGCGTAGTCTCGGTCGACTCCCGCTCGCAAAAATTCACTCAAGAAAGGTTCCGGCGGTGCGGTTGGTAGATGCGCGTCGATGTAATTCAAGAACGCGAAGAAAGGTTGATCTCCCGGCGCGCTCGCCAGGTAGTGTTCAAACGCTTCGTTCACCAGATGTTGTTCCTTCGCCGCTTCGCGAATGGTTCCGTCCGGGTCAATCCATTTTCGCCACAGCGCGGCAAACTCGGTAAAACCCTGGGCGAGGTTGACTGTGTCACTCACATACGGGTTCTGAGACGCGGCGAAGGTTTGGTACCCCGCATTCTCAAGGGTCTCGGCAAGTGTCGCGAACCGGTTCGCGAGAGACAGGTTCTCTTGGGTGGCCCCGTGCTGAATGGGGTAGAGCCCCGTAAAGATGGAAGCGTGACTCGGCACCGTCCAGGAGGAGGTCGAATAGAAGTTTGAAAAACGGATGCCTTCGGTCGCAAAGGCATCGAGCTCGGGGGTCGTCTGGCGCCCGTATCCGTAGCTCGACATTCGGTCGGCACGCACGGTGTCGAGCACGATCAAAAGAACATTCGGACGTTGCGCCAGGTCGTCGGCATCGAAAACCCGTGCACCCGCAGCACCCCCAACGATGGCCAAAATTGCGAGACAGACCGACGACGCTCCGACCACCAATGCCGGCGGGGTCCGGTGCGCAGCGAGCAGCCGAGAGGTCACGAAGAAGCCCAAGACATGGGCCACCGTCACAAGTGACCAGAACATCAGGATCTCGCCGCGTCCCCCCGGAAATAGGCTCCGCGAATAGAGCGGCATCCAGAACCATACCGGGAGCGATACGCCCAAAAAGGTCCCGAAGTTGAGTAAGCTCTGACCGCGGCCTGGACCGGCAACGCGCTCGATCAACAATCGAAGCGCACTCGCGACTAGAGCTGCAAGAACCGCAACGCTTACACCCCGTAGCATTACATCGGCGGCGGTATCGGCGGCGCGCGCAAAGAAACCGTGATCCAGATGATGCTCCATCCGAATCATCGCAGCGGCGAGACCACCACTCACGATTGTTCCGACAACCAACCCGCCCGCAATTGCCTTCGCCGCCCACCGCATTGAAAGATCCTAGCCGAAATCACGCGCCCGAATCACATAAGCAACAGGAATCACCCGCATGAACGCACGAATGCTACGTATCTTTTCACTCACGATTCTGCTCGTCGCGACGAGCGAAGCGTTGGTTCTGCACTGGGCCATGCTGGCAATTCGGGGTGTCGGCCTCGACTTTGCCTATGGGCTGCTCACAACTGTGATGCTTGGCGTGCTCAACGTGCTCGCGCTCCCGGCAGCCAGACGACGAATTCATGACAAGGGGCTAGGCCTGATCTTCAGTCGGGTTTGGATCCTAGGAAGCGTCTCCCTTTTACTCACTGGCATGTTTCTCACCACTGTGCTGATGCTCGTCAACGTCTTCGCCTGGGCACTTGGCTTCGAAAGTGATGCACAGGCGGCCTTCATCGGATTCGGCGGTGCAGCCGTGGCATTGGGTTTGGGCTCAGGCCTGTGGGGCGCAACCGTTGGAAACCATCGCGTTCGCGTCGACACCATCCCACTCCAAATGAAAAACATTCCATCCGATCACCCGGGCCTTGCGGTCGTACACATCACCGACCTGCATATTGGCCCGCTCATGCAGCCCGACCGTCTCAACCGCTACATCGATCGTATCAATGGCCTCGAAGCGGACTTGATCGTGATTACCGGGGACCTTTTCGACTTCGACCCACGTTACGTCGAAGACGGATGCCGCGCCTTGTCGAAGCTCACGGCCAAAAACGGCGTCTACGCGGTACTCGGAAACCACGATCACTACACCGGGACCGAAGAAGTAGCCGCCGGACTCTCGCAACACACATCCATCCGATTGCTGCGCGACGAATGGGAACACATTGACGTCAACGGCATGCGGTTTGTGATCGCGGGTCTTGAAGACCCGCTCGAAGGATGGATGGACAAGCACGCACGCAGCCCCGTGCTCGAACGTCTGGCTGCAGAAATCCCCGATCATCAACCAGGCTTACTCCTCGCCCATCGACCCAGTTTTTTTCATCACGCCGAAGAACTTGGTTTCCCGTTGGTCCTTTCGGGACACACCCATGGCGGCCAAGTCGCCCTTCCCTTTGCAACGCACCAAAATATTTCACGCATGATTTCGGATTTTACCCGCGGCTTGTTTCGGCGCGGTGACACGACGATGTACGTGAGTCGAGGTCTCGGCATGGCGGGTCTACCGCTTCGACTCAACTGTCCGCGAGAAATCGCGATGATTCAATTGAGTGCGTTGTAGAAACATTGCGATCGTAGATCGACACTTCGAACCGCGGCTCAAGCCTTCGCGAACTTCGCGCGGCGCTTCCACAGCTGGTAGCCCACCACGACACCGAGACAAACCGCGGTGGCCGGCCACTGATAGCTACGCACGAGGTCGATGAATTCGAGCAGCGGTTCGCGAATCGAATTGGCTAGCAAGATCAACACAGTCAAACGAAACGAGATCCCCGCCACGGCGCAAAGAAAGAATGGAATCGGGGACATCCGTGCCGCCCCGGCGATGCTCGCCATCGCACCAACGGGGTAGATCAAGACGGCGGCATACGACCAGCGTTGAAAGAACCCCTGCAGCCAGCGCACAAAGCGCGAAAACTTGACAGAATGCTGGTCGAGCCAGAGCAAACCCGGTTCGCCAATCGAACGTCCAAGAAAAAACGCGATCGCGGTAAACAACAGCATCCTCGCGCCGCCCACCGTAAGCACAAGCCAAGGGCCAACAATGGGTGCGACCAAGACCATGTGACGGCTTGCCGGGCTCATGCCGATCAGCGCGAGCGGGTAGTTGGTCATGAGGTAGGGAGAGAAGGCCAGACCGGTCCAAGCTGCGACGGTCAAAACACCGATCATGCTCAGGCAGACTTTGACAACGCGGCTCTGCTCCGGCGTGAGCGACAGCTCGGTAGACTCGCCGGGTTCGTCTTCCGTCGGGGGATCGGGAAGCGTCAAGTTCGCTCTCTCATCGTTGAAGACGCTGCGGGCACGCTGCGGAATGAAGAGCAGTATCTCAGGTCGCCATCCCCGCTGCAAGCAATGCCTCCCGCGATACACGAGTATGGCAATGTGACCGGCTCGAAAGTTTTGCATACACTTGACCTCCCCTTCGGAGGTTCATCGATGCTGAGTCCCTACCGCGTGCTCGACCTCACCGATCATCGAGGCGAACTGGCAGCGATGATCCTCGGAGACCTCGGTGCCGATGTCATTCGCGTCGAGCCGCCCCTAGGCTCCGCCGCCCGGCAGCAGGGTCCCTTCTACTCCGATCAATCGACCCCCGAAGATCCTCTGAGTCTTTCGTTTTTCGCATTCAACCGGAACAAGCGCTCGATTGCGCTCGAGCTGTCGACCCATACTGGACGCGAAGAATTTCTTCGTTTGGTCGCAAGCGCCGACTTCGTCATTGAGTCCGCGCCAGGCGGGGCACTTAAAGAAGCCGGAATTGGTTTCGAAGATCTCTGCAATGTTCAGTCGCAAATCGTGCACGTTCAAATCACGCCATACGGCGCCGACGGACCCCATGCCAACTGGGCCGCGAGCGACCTTACCGTGGCTGCGATGGGGGGCCCGGTTTCACTGCAAGGGATTCCCGAACGAGCGCCGGTTCGCGTGAGCGTGCCGCAAACTTGGAGGCATACGGGCGCCGAAGCGGCAGTCGCCGCAATGGTCGCGCATCGCCGCATGCTCACCACCGGAGTTGCTCAATTCGTCGACGTCTCGGCTCAGAGTGCAATGACTTGGACCATGCTCAACGCGATGGGTGCGGCCGCAATACAAGGCCATGACTTCGAGCGTCAAGGTTCGTCGCTGCAACTTGGCCCCACCACCTATCCGCTTGTATTCGAATGTGCGGACGGACACGTCGTCCTCATCCCGAACGGCGCGCTATTTTCGGTGCTCCTCGACTGGATGATCGACGATGGCGTTGCAGACCCGGCGTGGAAGGATGAAGACTGGAAGAGCTACGAGCTGCGCGTGATCAGCGGAGGCCAAGTGTTACTCCCCTTCGATGACCTGCTCGATGTCTATCGTCGCTTTACCGCCCTCCACACGAAGCGAGAACTCTTTGAACGTGGACTCGAAATCGGAGCCACGATCGCGCCAATCAATACCGTGGCCGACCTTCTCGACTTTCCTCATCTCAAGGCGCGCGAATTCTGGATCGGCACCACGC
>JASDVE010000038.1:5100-8887 GCA_041891195.1 Myxococcota bacterium
CAAACTCGAAGTCAAGCGATGGGCACCGACTGTGGATCAACACGGAGACGAAATTCGCAAGGAGTCGCGGGTACGCGTCGCGCCCCCCGCACTCGACAATGACCTTGAGAAAGAACCAAGCGGCAAGCTCCCGTTCGCAGGCATCAAGATCGCAGACTTCAGCTGGATCGGGGTCGGCCCCATTTCGGCGAAATACTTCGCGGACCATGGGGCGACGGTTGTACGCGTCGAGTCGACGACGGTGCCCGACAAGCTCCGGCTCGTGGCTCCCTTTCGCGGCGAAATGGGGATCGATCGCTCCCAGTTCTTCGCCGACATGAACAGCTCGAAGCTGGGCCTGACGCTCAACCTCAAAAAGCCCGAAGCCGTCGAGGTTGCGAAACGACTCATCGGCTGGTCCGACATCGTGTTCGAGAGCTTTACGCCCGGCATTCTTGAAGGCTTCGGACTCGGCTACGAGGATGCCCGAGTGCTCAACCCCGAGATCATCATGTTGAGTACTTGCTTGATGGGACAGACCGGTCCCGCCGCTTCGATGGCGGGCTACGGGTATCACGCCGGTGCTGTTGCAGGGTTCTACGAACTCACCGGCTGGCCGGACCTTCCGCCCGCCGGGCCGTGGATGGCCTACACCGACACCATCGCGCCACGTTTCGTCGCAAGTACCGTCATGGCCGCCCTAGATCACATGCTCCGAACAGGGGAAGGCCAGCACATCGATGCGTCCCAGCTTGAAATGAGTTTGCACTTCTTGGGGCCTGAACTCATGGACTACCAGCTCAACGGTCACCTTGCGTCACGCTGCGGAAACGTTTCAAGAGATACCGCGCCACACGGCGTTTACAAATGCGCCGGAGACGATCAATGGTGCGCGATCGCCGTCGAGAGCGATATTCAATGGCTCTCCCTTTGCCAAGCGCTGGGCAATCCCGCTTGGTCTCAGGACCCGGTACTCAAAACCGTGACGGGCCGACTTGCAAAACAGGCCGATCTCCATCATCACATCAGTGCATGGACTGCGGGCCAAGCCCCGGCAGCCGTGGCGGAGCAGTTGCTCAAAGAGCACGTCCCGGCTGGCCCCGTCCAACGAAGCAGTGACTTGCTTCGCGACCCCCAGCTCATTCACCGCAATTTCTATCGCAATCACGAACACCCTGAAATCGGAAATGCACCCTATGCGGGGCACCAGTTTCGCATTCGCGACTATGACGCCGGCCCGCGCACAGCCGCTCCGATGATCGGCCAGCACAGTTTCGAAGTCATGAGTGAGCTGCTCGGTCTCGATGACGTCGAGATTGGCGAGCTCTATGCTGCCGGTGCAATCGAATAGGGATGACTTCCCGAGAGAGTCAGGTCATCGTTAACCGCCAAACCTTAGGAGTCGTGAATGCCAAATTTCGTTGAATGCGCGAATGGTCTGTTGTTTCCCGAAGGTCCAATCGCGATGCCCGATGGAAGCGTGGTACTCGTCGAAATTCGCCGCGGTACGCTTTCGCGGGTCGACCCGAATGGCGCAGTCGAGGTCGTGGCAGACCTAGGTGGCGGCCCCAACGGCGCGGCAATTGGCCCCGATGGGCGTTGCTACGTGTGTAACAACGGCGGCTTCGAATGGATGCAGATCGGCGACAATTTCATTCCCGGCGAGCAACCCGACGACTATTCTGGCGGACGCATTGAAGTCGTCGACCTCGCAACCGGGAAAAGCGAAGTTCTTTACAGCGAGTGCAACGGCATTCCCCTTCGCGGGCCCAACGACATCGTTTTTGACCGCAGCGGCGGTTTCTACTTCACCGACTTGGGGAAAACCCGAAAAAGAGAAATAGACCGCGGCGCCGTCTACTATGCGATGCCCGACGGTTCATCGATTCGTGAAGTCCGCTTCCCGATGACAACGCCCAACGGCGTTGGTCTATCTCCCGCCGAAGACGTGCTCTACGTCGCTGAAACCACTACATCTCGCTTACTCGGCTACCCCATCGTTTCGCCCGGCGAACTTGCCCCCGTGCCCGAGTGGGAGGCCCTCGTCGCAGGCTTTTCCAATTTTCAACTCTTTGATTCTCTGGGCGTCGACGCTGAGGGGAACGTTTGCGTTGCAACGTTGGTGAACGGTGGCATCACGATCATTTCGCCAGACGGCAAGAGTACGAAGCATGTTGCGACCGGTGATCCGATGACCACGAACATTTGTTTCGGGGGAGACGGTCTGCGCACGGCCTATATCACTTGTTCAATGACCGGCCGCCTCATCCGCTGCGAGTGGGAAACGCCGGGGCACCCTCTCAACTTCCTCAACGTGGACCCACGAGTTTGATCTCAATCCCCGACACCGCGGCAGACATTGATGGCCCTTGGCTCGAACGCGCGCTCGCTCCGAGATACCCGGGTGTATCGGTATCGGGGGTGGAAATCATTGAGCGCACCGAAATGACCAACAGCCACGCTCGGCTCGCGGTCACGTACCGAGAAGATGTCGGTGCTCCGAGCAGCATGTTTTGCAAGCTGTTGCCTGCAAGTGAGAAGCGTCGTGATCTCATCGCCCAGACCGGCATGGGGCCAAGAGAAGTTCGTTTCTACAATGACATCGCCTCACATACAAAGCTGCGTGTACCAAGCTGCTTTGTGGCGCTCCATGATGAAGCCGACGAATCCTTCATTTTATTGATCGAAGATCTGATTGCCTCTCAGTGCACCATTTCGGACGGCAGCATCGGACTCGACCCCGACGCCGCCGCACTCGCGCTCGAAGATCTCGCCGACTTGCACGTACGTTTTGCCGATCGCGCGGTTCGAGAAGCCCAAGCGCCATGGGTCCCCGCACCCATGGAAAGCGACTACGGTTCGGTCATGCTGCAGCACAGTCTCGACAAACATCGAGACCGCTTGACGCCGTGTTTTGCCGAACACGCCGAACTCTATATCGCGCACCGCCCCGCCCTACACGCGCGCTGGCATGAAGGACCCCACACGGTCATTCACGGCGACACCCATATTGGCAACTTGTTTCTCGATGGGAACCGCACGGGTTACCTCGACTGGGGCATCATCAATGTCAGCACGCCGATGCGCGATGTCAGCTATTTGATGTTGATGGCGATGTCGATCGAAGATCGCCGTGCCCACGAACGTGATCTTCTACGCCACTACCTCGACGTCCAGCACGCCAATGGCGGACCCAACATCTCATTCGACGACGCGTGGCACACCCACAGGTTGCAGGCCGCGTACGGGGTGCCTGCGTGTTGCCAGATCGTCATGTTTCCCGACAACGAGGATCCAGCGCGGCGAAAGTTCGCCCAGGCGTTCCTTGGACGCGCAGAGGCGGCGCTCGAAGACCTCGAAGTTCGCGCGGCCTTGCGTGAGAGCCTTGGGATCTAAACACCACCGACATCATCATCGCCATCGCCATCGCCAAAGACAAAGATAAAGCCATCGACCTAGCCCGTCGACGAAAACCGAACGACCATGTTAAGGTCAGGCATGACTGATCAACGATTTATCGCAGAGAGTCCAGAGAGTGTTGGGATTGACCCCGAAAAACTCGAGGCCGTGTTTGACCGCGCAGAAAAAGAAGTTCGCGAAGGTCTACTCCCATCGGCACAAATTGCGGTCGCACGAAACGGAAAGCTCGCCGGGATGCGCGCATTTGGACGCACCTCGTTTTCGAATCACGACGGAAGCGAAAGCCAAGCCGACGCGACCAACGAAACACTCTACGCCGTGTTCTCATCCACAAAGGCGCTGACGTCCGCCGCAGCGTGGCTGCTCATTCGGGAAGGCAAACTCGACC
>JASDVE010000039.1:0-743 GCA_041891195.1 Myxococcota bacterium
TCGGAGACTTGAAGTCTTCCCAAGACCCCTACGCGATCCTTGAAGCCGCGCGGGCAAAGAGCGGCGCGATCTTCGATGCCGGCGGAAGTTGGTTCATTTTTGGCCACGCCGAAGGAACGAAAATCTTGGCTAATGCGTCGACGCGTTCGGGCTTCATCGCCGACGGCTTTCGTCGGCGTTTGCCGGCGGGGGCTGCACAAGACGAAATGGCGCATCGGATTAACTTTCTCGACCCGCCCGATCACACCCGTGTTCGCCGCCTCGTAGGAAAGGCCTTTACGCCGCGTCGCACCGCCGGTTTGCGCCCCTTCGTGGAAACCATCGTCCGAGACTTGCTCGCGAAGTTTCCCGAAGACGAGCCCGTCGACATTGTGCACGACTTCGCACACGAAGTTCCGTCTCTCGTCATATCCGAGTTACTCGGTGTGCCCGTAAGCGATCGCGGCCGCCTGACACAGTTGTCGGATCAGGTTTCGCGTTTGCTCGGTACCAACAACACCGAAGACGAGATGTCCAACGCGATCGTCGGTGCAGAAGAAATGCATGAGACACTTCGCGCGCTTCTTGCCGAACGGCGCGCCCAGCCCAAAGACGATTTGTTGAGCGCGCTGCTCGCCGCTGAAAACGAGCGCGAAAAGCTTTCGGAAACCGAACTGCTTTCGTTGGCCGCGACACTGTATTCAGCGGGTCATCGCACCACGCGCGACCTGTTCTCAAACGGACTCACCGCACTGCTCCCGCGC
>JASDVE010000039.1:753-2059 GCA_041891195.1 Myxococcota bacterium
ACGCCGACCCATATGATCGGACGCATGCTGACCGAACCGCTCGAAGTCGGGGGACACAAGATCGAGCCTGGGCAATATATTGGCGTGCTGCTCGCGGCGGCGAATCGAGACCCCAAAGCTTACGACTGCCCCAACGATTTCGACCCATGGCGATGGACCCGCAAGCCTGAGCCGCCGGCGCCGCTTTCATTTGCTCTCGGTGCCCATTTCTGTATTGGGGCGAGCCTTGCCCGACTCGAAGTTGGTGTCATGCTCGAAATTCTGCTTCAAATATTTCCAAAAATTCGCTTGCACGACGACGCATTGACTTGGCACCACACCGGCGTCTTCCGAGGCGTTGATGCACTGCCGGTTATCTTGGGTCCGCGAAGCTAAGTGCATGATCCCCGTGTGCTTATCTCGTATAGTCACCTGTAGTTGATTGCGGTAGTTCCTTGCGATAGTTGATTGTAAAAGTTGATTGTAAAAGTTGATTGCGACAGATAATTACGCCGCGCGGAGCCCCCTTTCGTGCGCAAGGAGGCCCCATGGCACGTGAAGGCATTCGCGACAAAGTTTCGATCGTTGGGGTCGGCTGTTGTCAGTTCGGCGAGAACTGGGACCAAAGTCCTTCGGACATGATTGTTGACGCCGCCTACGAGGCCTACGCCGACGCGGGCATCGACGAACCCCAAAAACAAATCGAAGCGGTCTTCACCGGCAGCATTTATTCCAACGCCGGCCCCCATGAATGTGCGGACGCCCTCAAGATGTTTGATAAACCGGTGAGCATGGTGTCGAACTACTGCGCAACCGGAACCGACGCGTTTCGCTATGGCGTCATGAGCATTGCGGCCGGCATGTACGACACGGTGTTGGTCGTCGGGTACGACAAGCCCAAAGACCGAGGCGTGTCCGGTCCAAGCGTGATGATGGACGGTGTGCGAGACCTGCCAAAAACGCCGGCGGGTTGGTTTTCTCTTTGCGCCGCGACGTACTTTGAAAAGTACGGCGCCGGACGGGAAGACCTTGCAAAGATCGCCGTCAAAAATCATCACAACGGAACGCTGGCTCCGAAAAGTTTTTTGAAGCGCGAAATTACGGTGGATGATGCACTGAACGCGCGCATGATCTCCTGGCCGTTTGGGCTCTACGACTGCGCGGCGCAAACAGACGGCGCAGCGGCGGTGGTGCTTACGCGTAGCGACTTGGCCCGTAGCTTCCGCGACGACGCCGTGAAGGTGAAGGCTGTCGGGATTCGGTCGGGGCCGAACCCACAAAAGGATCCGGGGAACGATTTTCTTTCTTGGAAGCCGAACGTCTGGGC
>JASDVE010000040.1:0-1077 GCA_041891195.1 Myxococcota bacterium
GCAACGGCCAGTGCGCCGAGGGGTGACACGATTCCGGACAACATCGTCATTTCACTCGAAGGCCCGACGCACGAGATCGACTACCAAGACGGTGAGACCATATTGCAGGCCGCGGTCCGCGCCGGACTCGACGTCCCCTTCTCTTGTCGCGATGGCTACTGCAGTTGTTGCATGGCGAAGTTGCGCGCCGGCAAAGTCGACATGACATCCCGCGAAGCGCTGACCGACAAAGAAATCGAAGGCGGCTGGATTTTGACCTGTCAGGCACGCCCAACCACTGAAGCGTGCGACGTCGAGTACGAGGAATAACCCCATGACCTCGACCGACGCCCAGCGATTCGAGCGCGCGATCGCAGCCATCGACCGCGCGAACGCGGACGACCCGCATCAAATCGAGTTGCGCGGCGAACGTGTTCCTAAGGAACTCACCCACGCCGCTCTCGCAAGCGAATGGGTCGGTCGACTGACGCCTACGCCGAGTGAAGAACTCCGCCTCGCCGCCCGAGCCCATCACTTGCGCCGCTGGTCCCTCCCGCGGACCGACTTCCCTAAAGGACGTAAGGGATACCTGGTCTGGCGACAGGCGCTAAAGCAACGGCATGCCGACGAGGCAGCCCAGATCCTCGAATCTTGTGGCTATGACGACGCTTTCGTCGAACGCGTCACCCGCACGATCCTGCGAAAGAACCTTGAACACGCGGACGCGCAGATCCTCGAAGACGCACTGTGTCTCGTCTTCTTCGAAACCCAGCTCGGCGATCTCGCGACCCAACTGGGAGAAGAAAAAACCCGGTCTGTCGGCATCAAGACCCTCCGAAAGATGAGCCCCGCTGCTCGGGAAGTCGCCTTGGAGCTTCCGATCGATTCTGCATATATCGAGCTGCTGCGCCAACTGTGTGCAACTCTCTAAACCGAAGCGAGCAAGCAAAACACACACGGCGCCCAATCCAACGAAACCGGAGTTCACGATGGCAGACAAGATCAACCGAAGCGACGAAGACTGGCGCAAAGAACTGAGCAGAGAAGAGTTCGTCGTCTGCCGTCTGAAGGGAACCGAAGCGGCGTTCACCGGCAAGT
>JASDVE010000040.1:1087-7104 GCA_041891195.1 Myxococcota bacterium
ACTGAAGGCACCTACCTTTGCCGATGCTGCGAAGAGGAACTGTTTTCGTCCGACACCAAATTCGATTCGAGATCAGGCTGGCCTAGCTTCTACAAGCCACTCAAAGACGACAACATCGACGAAATCACGGACGTGAGCCACGGCATGCAGCGAGTCGAAGTCACCTGCCGCCGCTGCGACGCACATCTCGGCCATGTCTTCCCGGACGGACCTACCCCGACCGGTATGCGCTACTGCATCAACTCGGTTTCGCTGAAACTCCGGCCCAACGAGGGGAGTTAAAGGCCACGAGACAAGCGCGGTCATCGTTCATACGCCGGTTGTCCCGGCGCCAACCGATCGCCTAATCTTTCGTTTCACCCGTTACGCCGGACCACTCTTGACCACAGTTGAGGACTCTTGACAACCGTTGAGGACTCTTGACTAAAGTTGAGGACTCTTAAAGGAGCTACTCGTGTCCGAATCGCCCGCCCTGCTTTTGGGATCCATGATGCCCGACTTTGCCGTTTGGTCGGAGCGCGTAACCGTCGCCTTGGGCCAGAACCCCAGCGCCTTCACTGGCCCAGGCACCAACACCTATCTCATCGGAACCGGTCCCCAGCGCATTTTGATCGACCCGGGAGATGGACGCGATGAATATCTCCCCGTCCTCGAACAAGCGATGGAAGCGGCAGGGTGCGAGGGGCTCCAGGAAATCATCGTGACCCATGGACACCCGGATCACATCGGCGGTGTACAGAGCGTGCTCGATCGCTACGGTGACACCAAGGTCAGCAAGCGTCCCTGGCCAGAGAACGACGCTCACTATGGTTTTGAGATCACCCCGATCGATGACGGTTGCGTAATCCAAACCGAAGGCGCAACGCTGCGCGGCTTTCACGCGCCTGGGCATTGCCCAGACCACCTCTGCTTCATGCTCGAAGAGGAGCAAGCAATTTTTTCAGGTGACAACATTTTAGGAATCGGCACCACCGTCATCCCTGCAGAAAGCGGCAGTCTATCGGACTACATGACGTCGCTCGGACGCATCGAAAGTGAAGCACCAAAGCGAATTTATCCCGCCCATGGTCCGTGTATCGATGACGGAAAAACGAAGGTGCGGGAATACATCGAGCACCGGCTCGATCGGGAAGCGCAAATCATCGCGGCACTCGGCAGCGAGACACGCAGTGTGATCGACGTGGTCCGCACGGTGTACGCCGCCTATCCCGAGGCCTTATATCCTGCTGCGGGACAGTCGGTCACTTCCCATCTCATCAAGCTTGAGATCGAAGGCCGCGCGGTCCGCAGTGGTGGCGAGACGGACAGTGTGCTCGACGTATGTTGGCGCATCACTTAGAAGTGCTTCGTGCGCGCCCAAACGCGAAAATATTGCGCTGGATTTACGCCCTGAGCTTCGCGACGGCGGCGTCCCACGATATCGACTCGCCGATTAGGTCCCGATACTCGTTGAGTTGGCGCGCCCGTTTGAAGCCGACTGCGCCGGTCAACTTGCCACCGCGACCGAACAACACGAGACAACGCCCCTCTTCGAGGCTGCCGAGCCCGACTTCCATCTCGTCGCCATCGCGAACTTCCCCCGCGATTTGAATTCGCAGTTCGAATTGATCGCTCCACACGTAGGGGACATGGGTGAACGCCCCGACTTCTTCGCCCAAGAGCAGTCGCCGGGCCGCGTGCACGCTTTGTTCGACGGCGTTGGTCCAGTGCTCTACGCGGGCGTGGGAGCCGGTCGTTGGATCGCGCCACCGCGCGACATCACCTGCGACCACAATGTTGGGCGCCGCGACGCACGACTCGTCGCACACCACACCGTTGTCGAGTGTCAGCCCAGAACCTTCGAGCCACTCCGTCGCAGGAACCGCACCGATGCCCACGACGACAACTTCCGCCGGTACCTCGCTTCCGTCTTCGAGCGCGAGCCCGGTCACCTTGCCATCTCCAAGGAAACCTTTGACACCAACGCCGCAACGCAGGTCGACACCGTGCCCACGAAAGACGCTTGCGACGTGCTCGCCCAAGGTCTGTCCAAGCCCTCGCACGAGCGGCGTGTCCAGAAACTCAACAACGGTGACATCGAGCCCGCGTTCGCGACAAGTCGCAGCAACTTCCATTCCAATAAATCCTGCACCGATCACCGCGACCTTAGGCTTCTGATCCAGCGCTTCGCGGAGCGCATTTGCATCGTCGAGCGTCCGCAAGACAAAGATTCCCTCAAGATCGGGAGTATTGGGAAACGCTCTGGCCGCGGCACCGGTCGCGATCACCAGTCCATCGAAGGCCACGGCTTCGCCGTCGTCGAGTTGCAGCCGCTGCGCCGCAATATCGAGACTGACCGCACGCTTTCCGAGCATCCACTTGACCCCAGCGTCACCTTCAAGCGCATGGCGGAGCGCGATCTTGTCGGTGTCCCAGTCTCCCTTCAAATATTGCTTCGAAAGGGGCGGACGGTCGTATGGCATCACAGGCTCTTCGCCGATCGCAACAATCTCGCCCGCGTAGCCTTCGCGGCGCAACGCTTCGATGGCGCGTAGCCCAGCGAGCGAAGTGCCGACCACGGCAATTTTTTCAAACGAATTCAACCTGCACCCTCTCCTTGCAAGCCCGCTTCATCGAATGCAATGCTAGTTCGCAGCGAACGCGAGCTAGCCACAACAAAATGGGTTTGTATGCTTTGTTTTCGCCAAGAACAACTCGCGGCGGGACACTGGGATAGCGCAGCACCCCTACAATCAGCGACTCGCGGTAGCGCCGCCCCCCCCCCGCATCACTCGTCACTTCCGCAAAGCCAAGGAGCATTGTGCATGGAATGGATTATCGACTGCGACGCCCATATCACCGAACCCGCTGACGTCTGGAGTTCTAGACTCCCCGCAAAGTTCCGTGATGCCGGCCCAAGGCTTGTGCGCAACCCCGAAACCGGGCAAGACATCTGGCAGATTGGCGACAGCAACCCGTTGGTTCCGGTAGGCCATACGGCGGTCGCTGGATGGCATGAACCCTTTCCTGCCGCTCCGGCAAATATGGATGAGGTGCCCAAGGCTGCGTTCGACGCCCAAGCACGCCTGGACTACATGGACAGCGCGGGCATCTGGGCGCAGGCGTTGTATCCGAACCTGGGCGGCTTCGGCAACCAAGGGTTCTTGGAACTCAAAGATCCGGAACTCATGCTGGCATGTGTCCGTGCCTACAACGACTTCCTCACCGACTGGTGTGGCACAGACCCCCGCCGGTTGATTCCAATTTCTGCGATGCCCTTCTGGGACATTGACGCCTGCCTTGTGGAGATCGATCGCTGCGTCGCCATGGGGCACAAGGGCATTCTATTTTCCGGGGAACCCCACAACCTGGGGATGCCACTGCTAGGTGATCCCCATTGGGACCCCTTCTGGGCGAAGGCCCAAGACGTCGGCCTCCCCATCAGCTTCCACATCGGCAGCGCTGATTTTACTGAAGGATTTTCGCCAGATCGCCTTCGCGTGAACGGCGTGGGGGCATCGACTGCCCGCATCACCATCTCACTTTTTCTCGAAAATGGAAAGCAACTCGTCGACTTGCTCTTGAGTGGCGTGCTTCCCCGCTTCCCCAACCTCAAGATCGTGTCCGTTGAAAGTGGAATCGGATTCATCCCCTTTCTTCTCGAAGCGACGGACCACGTCTTCAACTATTCCAAGATGCGAAACGAACGCCCCGAATTCGAAATGATGCCGAGCGACTATTTCAGGCGCCAAGTCTACGGCTGTTACTTCTTCGAAGAAGTCGCACCGCAACGTTTGGTCGAACAGATCGGCGAAGACAACATCTTGTTCGAGACCGACTACCCGCACCCTGTCTGTCTCTACGGCAACGTCCAGGAAAAGCTCGCGGCAGGGCTCAAAGGCCAACCCGACCGAATCAAGAAAAAGCTGATGTGGGAAAACGCGGCCAAGCTTTACAACATTGACAAGCCCGACCGTCCCGCACCTGTTGGTTGATCAGCGGTCGGCTACGCCGGCGATAATTTCTTCTAGACAGTCAAGGCCATCGGTAAGACACGCGGGCCCAGGCTGAAGAATGATCTCCGCCGGGACCTCGACAAGTCGCTTTTCGCGCAATGCGGTGATGTCGCCCATGGTCTTGCGCGCATAAACCGACGACGCGTCGAGGGCTTTGCCGCACCACGACGCGAGCATCAGCTCAGGGTCGAGTTCGCGCACGCGGGCTTCGTCGACAAAACGTTCCTTGGCGAGCTTGCCTCGGGAAACTTCGGCAAAGATGTCCTTGCCCCCGGCGATCTCAATCAGTTCGCTGACCCACTCAATGCCGCAGATCATCGGCTCGTCCCACTCTTCGAAGTAGACACGCGGCTTTATCTCGCGACTCTGCCCGCGTTCATAAGCGGCATCGATACGGGCCATGTATTCGCTGACCATTTTCGCAGCAGCGGCTTCGCAATGAACCAGGTTTCCGAGATCCACGATCACATCCAGAATCTCTTGAATGCTGCGTTGATTGAAGATCAACACTTGAAGGTTTGCAGCGATCAGATCCCGCGCGAGATCGGCCTGAATATCAGAAAATCCGATCACAAGATCGGGTTTCAGCGCGACGATTTTCGGAATGCTTCCCCCCACGAATGCCGACACCACCGGCTTATCGCGCTTGGCTTCCGGAGGGCGTACGGTATAGGCGCTAATGCCGACAATTCGGTCTTGCTCCCCCAACCGATATAGAATCTCGGTCGGCTCCTCGGTCAGACAAACGATGCGCTGGGGGCCGCGACGTGTACGGAAGCTTGGCGGGGACGACATTTGGGGGATCTTCTCCATGGGCAGGACCGAGTGCATGGCGAGTCTCGGACTTAGCCTGCACGATCGCCAGTGCGATGGCGGTCGGTGCGCGATAGATTCTGTCCGATGCCGGAACTAAAAGACCTATCCCGCGAGTCGACCCCCAACGAAACTGACCGCGAAAGCGAAGATCCCCAAGGCGTCGACCTGTGGGTGATGCCGTATATCCGCGACTCCAGCTTATGGCCAGTGTTGATCGTTCTGATCGTCCACGTCGTCGCTTTTATCGCTCCGCTGCTCCTCTATGCCGTCCGAGACCAGCGCACCGGACCCATCATCGCGATGTTATTCATTGCCGGGATGACGCTGCGCGGCTTTCGCTGGGAGATGCGCACGCGAAATGAATTCGGAGCGATTTCATGGCTGATCGTGGTGAGCTGGATTGCAAGCTTCGTGGCGGCCTACTTCGCGGATCGGCACGATTTTTTGTAGTTCCAGATTTTCTGGAGTTCGAGATTTGTGGCGTTCGAGATTTTTTCGAGGTCAAGACTGTTTGGCTACGACGCGTAACTCGACCTTTTTCGTGACCAGAACGAACACGAGCGAGCGCACGTACGACGGCAACCCACTGGCAGTCCCGGAACTTGTTTCGACCGCCGGCGAGCGTTAAACTCGCGAAATCATGAAAGTCCGAAATCGCTCGGTTTTTCGAGGACATAGCGCAGCATGTCTCGACATTTTTTTTTGCACCGCGCGGTTCTCTCAATCGCGGCGAGTTCAGACCGATAAGAACGAGAAGGTGAGACGAACCCTCGCACCGTGACACCCAAAAAGGCCCCACCTATTTTCATCGTGGGTTTGAAAAAGCCCGCTCGGCAGTGGAATCCAAGCGCTGCACACCCAATCAAAAATTTTGCCAGATGCGCCCCCGTCACGTCTGTGCGACAACCGCAGCATCACAGCGAAAGAGAGTTTTCCAATGGCAAACGAACAGCCCAGCACAAAAGTAAACGCACCCCTCGACTGGCTGCCCCAACAGGATGCCGTCGTGAGCGAAGAGCCCGCAAACCAGGTCGTTTTGTTGACCGAATCCGCCCAGAGTGAAGTTCGACGCCTCCTCGAAATCGAAGGACAGCCCGGCTTGCGCCTCGGCATTAAAGGCGGAGGCTGCTCTGGTCTGAGTTACGACCTTTCCTTCACCGAGGAAAACGAAGGCGACACCGTCATCGCATTTGACGGCTTTAACGT
>JASDVE010000040.1:7114-8824 GCA_041891195.1 Myxococcota bacterium
TTGACCGCAAAAGCACCATCTACTTGAGCGGCATTACCCTCGACTTTCAGACCGGCCTCGAAGGCCGGGGGTTCGTGTTCCAGAACCCACAGGCGAGCAACACGTGTGGCTGCGGCGAGAGTTTCTCCATCTGACCGCCTCGATCAGCGCAAGTCATCAAGCCTCCCCTGTCGATTCCAACTCCGTCGCCCGCGCACTCCGCCTGCGCCGACGCCGACGCCTCGACCAGCAACGGCAACGGCACCAGTACTAACAACGACGCGAACAACAACAAGAACAACAGCACGAACAACAACACGAACAACGACGCTAACAACGACGGCCGTGACCGCGGCGACGCCGAGCAACGCGATAATGAAGCTAGATTCAAACACACTGGCACTAGCGAGCGAAGCACGTGAGGTCGGGTTCTTCGCCCAACTCGCGCGCACTGACACAGGTATGGGTCTCTCGCTGCCGGGGGCCATCCTTGCCGAGGGCAAGGACGCCGCCCGCTTTCTTCACAGCCAAGTCACGAATGAAGTCGAAGCACTAGAACCGGGCAAAGGAAATTTTTCGGCACGCGTAACACGCCAGGGACAGCTGCTGCATTTCTTTTCGCTTCACCGACTGCCTGTCGCCCCTGGCACCCCAGATCAATTCTTGTTGCTCCTTGAACGCGGTGAGATCGCGGATCTGATGGCGGCCTTCGATGACTTCTTGTTTTCGGACGACGTCAACTTCACAGACGTAAGCGAACAGTATCAATGGACCGCACTTCAAGGCCCTGACGTCGATGCCGTGATTGCGGCGTGCACCGCCACTCAGGACGATCTAGGCGACTGGGCACCCTACAACGTCCGCGCGATCAACATTGCAGCGGACACTCCCAGTTTGGTGATCGCGCGAACCCTCACGGGAGACACCGGCTTTCTCATTGCAACACCAGCGACGTCCAATTCGGCCGCCTCGAATGTCGATGCCCGGCTTGAATACGCGGCGAATGACGCGGGACTGCTCGTCGTAAGCGAGCCCGAGCTTTCGCAGCTGATCGAGATCATGCGAATCGAAGCGGGACAAGTTCGCGTGGGCCCCGACACCGACGGCCGCAAATCGATCCTTCCCGAGACTGGGCTCGAACAACACGCCGTCAGTTATACCAAGGGTTGCTATATTGGTCAGGAAGTTATCGCCCGCGTGCGAACCTATGGCGCCCTTCCCTATGGCTTGCGTGGCCTCATCTTCGAATGTGCGCAGAAGGACGACTGGCCCCAACAAACGTCCCTGCTCGCGCGCCTTCCCGCTTCCGGTGAAGACCTTCATATCAGCGGGCGGGACAAGAGCGTCGGACAGATCGTTTCTCGAACGCTTTCGCCACTCGTGGGCTACCCGATCGCATTCGCCTACTTGGACAAAGAACACCGCACACCCGGCACTGAACTCGACATTGAGGTCGGGGACGGCGCGATGACGGCAAGGGTCGCGCTGCTTCCGTTCTACAGCGCTCCGGATCGCGACGAACGTGTTGCCTATCTATATGACCGAGCAATCCGAGTTTTTGCAAAAGGTGCCGAAGAAGAGGCGCTCGCGATTCTCGAAGATGCCCTGCAACTCAACCCCGGGTTTTCAGATGCCTACGAGGCGATCGGCGTAATCCTAGGCCGCTCCGAACGCTTCCACGAAGCCATCGACATCTTCAAGCGCCTCGAAGAACTCGTGCCCGAGGCCGCA
>JASDVE010000041.1:0-2048 GCA_041891195.1 Myxococcota bacterium
GCCTCAATCCGCGGTCCCAGTCAGAACAATGTCGGCGTCTTGAATAATTTGATCGAGTAGCTCTTCCTCGCATGGGGTCGCCGCAGTTTTCTTGCGATGAAGTCCGACGAACACCGCGCCGGTTCGTTCTGCCAAACGCTCGCCTGCGCGACGCAAAAGAAAATCGGCACCGGGCTTGCCATTGTCGAGTGCCAGCAACCTCATGCCCGCCAATGCGTTCGGTGATGGAGACAGGCGGGTCATGGGCTGTCCTAGGCGTCCTTCGGGAGACTCGATTTGCATGGGCAATTTCCTTTGCTTTCTTTTGTGTCGCCTGCGAGTAGACGCAATCGTTACGATTCAATTTCTCTCGTAATGCTTCGCGTCATTCCCCAACTCGGGATCACGCAGCTGTGTTTTCCCGCACCGCCCGCGACCAACACGCGGATGTTGTCGGGATGGTCGGTGATGGGCATCAAGTCGTCGTCGTGCAGTGCCTTGATCCAAGGGCGAAACTGAACAACGTTGAACGCGTCTCGCACGAGGCCCACTGGAAGCCGGGCGGTTTCATAGAGATACGACTGCACGTCGCGTCTTGTCCAACCCGCCTGAGCGATGGTGGCCGCGTGTTCTGGGCCAAGGATCACGAAGAATTCCGCCGACGAAACCGGCGCGTTATTCGAACCCAGTGTCGCCATGACGCTCGCCGCTTTGTCGAGAATCGGGGCAGGTTCGTCACTTTCCATATCGTGGAAGTTGTGAGGATTCTCTCCGCAAGTGACGGTGACCGAACTCGCTGCGCGCATCCCGAGACTGCGCGGATAACTCTGCCACGGACTCTCGGCCTCGTTCTCAGCAATGCAATAGCCGTACTTCGCGGGTTGCCCCTGGGTCGACGCGTCGCCATCACCGGGTCGGGCGCCGGCAATGTGGATCAACACGAGTCGAACCGCTCTGCCAAGCGTTGCATTCGCACGGGTGCCGGGGCCGAACGTTCCGAGCCCCGAATTGAAGGCCAGGCTCTTTGTCGCGTCCCCATGAACGATGACGAGAGGAGCGCAGGGATGAGTCGTCGCGTTGATGCCTCGCAAGTTGAAGTCCGGGTCCGCCATCGCGCGCACGGCAGTCACAAGCACTGGCAAGACACCCGGGCGGCAACCTGCGAGCACCGCGTTTACCGCAAGGGCGCGACGCGTCACTTCTCCGTTGCGCGGCGGCAAGGTTGCAATGACTTCATCGTCGGGGTGCGCGACGGTTGATTCGTTGCCGCCAAGCATGGCGTCTACACGATCGTTGGTTGGGGGGACTAGCGGCAGCCCATCTCCCCAGCCTCGTCGTTCGAACAAGTCAAACATTTCTTCTGGGGAACCGGTTGCAAGTTCAAGGGCTTCGTCGTGCATCGTCATCACGTCGCTCCGGTGTAAAGATCCGTGCCCACCGGACGAACAAGCTGTCCGGGGAGGGCGGACTGCAACTTTCCGTCCAACACGATCGGCTCGCCGTTGACAATCGTCGCCATAAAGCCGCGCGGCCGAGCGCTGTATCGTCCTTCGCCGCCGGGCAAGTCGTAGACCATGCGCTTGGTTCCAGGGCCAACGGTCTCTGGGTCGAAGATCATAATGTCCGCAGCATAACCGGGCAAAATTGCGCCACGGCCCGCGAAGCCCGCCAGTGCCGCGGGAACTTGGGTCAGCTGACGAATGCCTTCTTCCAAAGTCCATTCGCCACGATCGAGCACCCAAGAGCGCAAGAAATAACTCGACCAATCGGCTCCATCATCTCGGTCGAGGTGCGCGCCTCCGTCCGATACGCCCATCAACATGGAAGGGTGTTTCATGCTTTCGCGGACCGCCTCTTCCCACGCCGCGGTTTTGTTCTCCCAGCGAAACTTCATCTTCAAATCTTCTGCGAGGGCAAGGTCGAGCATCGCGTCTGCAGGGTGTTTGTTTAGTTCGCTTGCGATGTCGAGAATGGACCGACGCAGAAAACGTTCGTGTTCGGGGCGGGTGACCTCGTCTACGAATGTCACGTCCCAGTGCGGTGGGGGCAGGGTGGAGCCGGCATTCGGG
>JASDVE010000042.1:0-8805 GCA_041891195.1 Myxococcota bacterium
TACAGGACCCGGTAGGCGTTATAGCTGCGCAGGACGCGTTTTACGTAGCCTCGGGTCTGGTCGTAAGGAATCGACTCCACCCAGATGTCGTCCTCTACCGCGGCCGGTGCTTCAAGCCAATCCGACACCACATGGGGCCCGGCGTTGTAGCTCGCGATCGAGGCGGACATACGGCCATCGAAGCGTCCCATCAACTCGCTCAAATAGTGGGCTCCGAGCCGAATGTTGGTTTCTGGCTCGAATAGGTCGTCAGGTTCAAAGTCAGTCTCGCCCAGCCGGCTCGCGAGTTTCTCACCGGTGGGCACCATGATCTGAAGCAATCCGCGCGCGCCCGACACCGACAGGATCTTGGGGCGGTAGCCACTTTCTTCGCGCATAATCGCGTAGACGAGCGCAGGGTGAACACTGTCCGGCTTTGTCGCCGAGGCCGCGACGAGCCCCTCAAATGCCGAGGGCCACGCATGCCACCAGAGTTCTTCGAGGTGCGGAACCGGGCCTCGCGCCAAGTCTTCGGCATAGGCTTCGACAACAACCCGCTGGGCGTCGTGGTACTGCTCTGCCTCGTTAAAGAGCTGCGCCATGGCGAGTCGGTCTCCGAGCCCTCGCACCCGCCGGCTCGTGCGCCGCATCTCTTCGGTCGCAAGCTTGCGCAGCCCCGCGGCCAACAAGATCTTGGAACGCTCGAAGTCCTCAACCGAAAGTCGCGACATACCTGGGTTTGGTCTCCGTCCGGCAGACGGCACTTCGTGGTCTTGGATTCGGTCGCGCGCCCGCCAACCGTAATAGGAGAACGGAAACCCGTTCGCCAGCGCCGAAAATATTTCTTGAGCGTCCTGTTCGTTTCCCTTACGCCCGAGTGCCCGAGCGCGCCAGTAGCGAGTGCGCAGCCTGTCGATGGTATGGGTCTCGGTTTCGAGGAGACGTTCGAAGTACTCGATTGCCGTTTCATCCTTACCCGCGCGAAACGCGCCCCAGCCCAGCCGCCAAAGTGCAGCGCTGCTCAAGCCAGTCGAAGCGCGGCTCTGGGACACCCAGTTAAAATGCGCTTCGGCACGATCGACAAAACCACGTCCATCGAGCAACAACCCGGCGAGATACGTGGCACGCACGCCAAGCGCACCTTTGTTCTTTTTGCCAAGAGCTTCGAACTCGTCGATGGCCTTCATGACTTCGCCCGAACGCGCGAGTGAACGGGCGCGCCACAGCGGGACATCATCTTTCTGCGGAAGCGCCGTAAACGCCTTCACGGCGTCGGGGTACTGACGCATTCGAAACAAAGTATGGGCCCGCGGGTTTTGCGCGCGATATGACGCGGATTTCTTGAGCTTGCCCGCAAGTGCCGTGTCGTAGGCGCGAAGTGCTTCCTCGTTTCGACGCTTGCGAAAGAGCTGATCGCCGCGCTTGCGCCAGTCTTCGGCGCTTCGCTCCGCGACACCCTCGACATCTTCAAGAAGGTCGAGCTGCCGTTCAGCGGCCTTCGATTCGGGGAGATGTGCGTGCTTGATCCAGATCTCGGTGTAGTGCGCGACCGCTTTCGAGGTTTCGCCCGACCTTTCAAGCGACTCGGCCGTGCGCAGACGCAGCGCTGCGATGCGCTCGCCGTCCCGGGTCGCCTTCACCCCGCGCGTCCAGGCTTCTCGCGCGCCTTCCTCGTGATCAAGCGCAGCGCGCGCGTTCCCGAGCATTTCGTAAAAGTCAGCCCTGATCGGCGAGTCTTCAAAGCGTTCGATCGCGGAAGCACACGTGCCGGCCGCTTCCGCGTACCTTTGAGCGTCGATCAAATACTGTGCTCGAAGGAGTAACGCGTAGTCGGCAACAACCTTGAAATTTCTCGAGATCGCGGCAAGGCGCGTGGCTGCGACGATCGGATCTTCAGCCGACATGGCATGGCGGATCGCGCGAGCGGGATCGGCGTCCTGACGAAACTCGCCGGTGTCGACCTTGGCCAGCAACGTTTCGGCATGAACGAAGGTTGCGTAAAATGACAACGCAAACGCCAACACCGCTGACATTGAAATAACGGCGGCAAACGTGTGCCCATGACGCTTTCGTTCCCAGCGTCTCAAACGAACTCCCCCCATAGCTGACATTGTGCAGGACGAGCCTTGCGTGTCAATCGCGCAACTCGAGTTGGCTCGGCCGCTTCTACCGTGTTGATGATTCTTGCCAGGAGTTTGAGGGCGCCTCGAAGTAATTCGTTCGGCACGGCTCCGGCTGTTCTTGAAACGGGGGCATGCGGCATCGCGATTCGCATCCGTGGTCCGCTCTCGGCAATCGTCTTCGTCAGTCTTTTCAACCCTGCATTGTTGCTGCGGGAAGCGTCCGTTAGGGTTCACACGCCTTGAATATCATTACAAACACAATTGGCCATCCGGCGCCTTTGAATGCGCGCGCAACGTCGCTCAGCCTCGGAGCCGGGTTCGTGCGTCCCCTCCTCGCGGCGCTCGCGGCAGCCGCCTTTGCACTAGCTTGCGGTTCGAACCCACCCGATGAAACGACGGCGACGATTCCCATCTCAGCAGGTCCGCCGTCCTCAGACGCTCCCCCCGACGACACCCCCGCCCCCGCCGGGCCATCCCGATATCGCGGGTTATGGGTTCTCTGTGAGGGGTCACAGCGTGTCCTGGAGGATCCCAAGAAGATTGCGCTTCTCATCAAAGACGCCCACGAGCTTGGGGTGACAGACTTGTTCGTCCAGGTTTACCGGGGTGGGCGCGCGTGGTATCGCGCGGAACAGGCCGACAGCACGCCCTACCGAGCCATGCGTGCGAACGGCGCCGAAGACCCACTCGCACTCTTGCTGCAAAAGGCCCACGCGTCTGGGCTGAGGGTTCATGCCTGGGTGAACGTCTTGAGTTTGAGCCGCAACCTCGAAGCCCCGATCTTCAAAGATCTCGGACGTTCGGCGATTCACGTCGACCGACGCGGCCGTTCTATTCTCGACTACCCGGCAGACTTCCAACTGCCCGAAAGCGATGCGGGCTGGTACAAGGTCGGAACCGCAGGCCTTTACCTCGACCCCGGAGCACCGGGCGTTGCCGACCGACTCGTCGCAACGTTCCGCGAACTCGTCAGCAACTATCCGCAGCTCGACGGCCTGCACCTCGACTACATCCGTCACCCAGGCGTGCTGCCCTTCGTCCCCGGCTCACGCTTTGGCATTGGACTCGACTATGGCTACGGCCCCGAATCACGGCTGCGGTTTCGACGCGAAACTGGCGTGCGGGGACCGTACGCCAACGAAGCGTCCCCCGACCCGAGCCGCTTGGTGAATGCAAACCGCTGGGACCAGTGGCGGCGCGACAAAGTGACGGAGCTCGTCGCAAAGATCGGCACTGCGACGGCGGAGGTGGTGCCAGAGCTGCGACTCTCGGCCGCGGTGATCAGCTACGTCGACCGTGCATACTTGAGCTTGGCCCAGGACTGGCGGCGCTGGCTCGAAGACGACCTACTCGACTTCGCAGTGCCCATGGTTTACAGCAAAGACGAGCGCCTTTTTCGCTATCAAGGTGAGTCCTACGCCCAAGGCGCGACGGCAGAACGAATTTGGGCCGGGGTCGGGGTTTGGCTTTTCGAGAAGCAGCCAGCGCGCGCGCGCAACCAGATCGACATCGTTGGCGCCACGGCGATCGCGGGCGACGCGCTCTTTTCTTACGACTCGATCGTGAGCGCACGAGACGCCGCGCGCAAAAAGTCCGCCACCACAAACCTGTTCAGTGCATTAATCGATGAGACAGATCGCGATGTCTCACCGAAGCCGGTGCCCGCTCAGAGTGAGAGTGCATACTAGCGATGCAAGCGAGCGCGCCCTCTTCTCCCGCGTCGATCGACCTCGACGACTACGACTTTGACTTGCCCCAAGAATGCATCGCTCAACAGCCCATCGCGGTTCGAGACGCGTCAAAGCTTCTGGTCGTTGACCGCGACGCGCAAGAGCCCGCGACGGCACTGCGCCACTCGACCTTCAATCGCCTAAGTGACTGGCTCGAGCCCAACGACCTGTTGGTCGTGAATGCCACGCGAGTCGAACCTGCACGCCTACGCGGCCAACGCGATACCGGCGGCGCCGTCGAAGCGCTTCTTTTGTCACCGCTTCCCGACGCAGACGCAACGAGTCTGCTCCCGGTTCGATACCGGGCCATGCTCAAGATCAGCGGCAAACTTAGAACGGGCATCGCGATGTGCTTCGGTCCTGAAGAAGGTGCGCTGCCCGCAGAAGTTATTTCATTGGGGGAACGCGGCGAAGTCATCCTCGGTTTTGAAGCCGGAGCCGACCCGTATGCGGTGGGCGAGCCCCCGCTTCCGCCTTACATCCGCCGCCCCGACTCAAGTGAGGCCGAAGAAGATCGCGAGCGATATCAAACCATTTACGCGCGGGTGCCCGGCGCCATCGCGGCCCCAACTGCGGGGTTACACTTCAGCGAAAACCTTTTTGCGGAACTCGAGGCCCGGGGCATACGCCGAACCGAAGTCGTGCTCCACGTGGGTGCGGGGACGTTTCGCCCTCTCGACGAGGCGTCTCTTTCGACGGGCAAGCTTCACAACGAACGATTTGAATTGAGCCCAGAAACCGCTGCGGCAATCGCGCAAACCCGCGAGCGCGGAGGCCGTGTTGTTGCCGTCGGGACTACCAGCGCGAGGGTTCTCGAAGCCAGCGCGAAAGACGCGCGTTTGGTGGCTGCTGGGGCCGGCGAAACCGATATCTTCATTCGACCGGGTTCGAAGTTCGGAGTTGTCGATGCGCTGATCACGAACTTTCATCTTCCTCGCTCCTCGCTTCTGCTCTTGGTTGCAGCCTTTGCGGGACGCGAAAAAATCCTTGCCGCGTACAACGAAGCGATTGCAAATAATTATCGTTTCTATTCGTATGGCGATGCGATGTTAATTTTGTGACGGGCCTGCCAAGAACATGAACGCAACTGGATATACATTCGAAGTCAAAGCGCAGACGGGCAACGCTCGGCGCGGTGAGCTCGTGACCCCTCATGGCAAGGTGAACACCCCTGCCTTCATGAGCGTCGCGACCTATGGCACGGTACGCGGCGTTGCGGCGCATGACCTGCAAGAGATGGGTTCCGAGATTTTGCTCGCGAACACCTATCACCTGCACGAACGCCCGGGCGAAAAACTCATCGAAGGCCTCGGTGGGCTGCACGGTTTTACCGGTTGGACCGGCCCATGGCTCACCGACAGCGGCGGCTTCCAAGTGACGTCGCTTGCCGATCGCGTCAAGGTGAACGACGAGGGCGTCACGTTTTCTTCGCCCCTCGACGGCGGACGCCGCTTGCTCACGCCAGAAAATGTGATCGGCATCCAAGAAGCTTTGGGCAGCGACATCGCCATGGTGCTCGACGAATGCTTGCGCCCGGTGGCAGACGGAGAAGAACCACGGAGCGCAGACGCGCTCGATCGATCCCTCGCTTCAGCATTGGAGCGAACCCTGCGTTGGGCCGACCGCAGCGCCCAAGCACGCAAGCGCGCCGATCAGGCTGTATTTGCGATCGTGCAAGGCGGGGTCTCCGAAACCCGTAGGCGACATTCCGCCAAGAGCATCTCGAACCTCGGCTTTGACGGTTACGCGCATGGTGGTTTGGGACTCGGCGAAAGCCGGGAAGAGCGTCGTGATGTTGTGGCCTGCGCCCACGGCGAACTCGACGCCGCAGCCCCGCGCTATTTGATGGGCTTGGGCAAGCCCCTCGACATCGTCGACGCCGTCGCCGTAGGCGTCGACATGTTCGACTGCGTGGTGCCGACCCGAAACGGACGCCACGGCATGTTGTTCACCAGCCAAGGCCTGCTCCCAGTACGCAACGCGCGCTTCAAAGACGACCCACGCCCGCCTGACCCGGCTTGTGCTTGCCCGACCTGTAGCCGCTACTCACGCGCCTACCTGCGGCACCTGCTCCACACCGGGGAAGCGTTGGGCTCTCGTCTCGCCACCCAGCACAACCTGTGCTTCTACTTTCGCTTGATGGAAGACTGTCGCCGGCACATTGACACTGGAACATTCGACGCCTTCCACGCAAAAGTTGAAGTATTGGCTTCCGCCAGAGCGGACTGAGCCGCCCCGAGCCCTCCCCTTTCAGTATGAATATTGCGTGATATCCCTCACGGAATTAAGCACTTACGACGCCGATGCGTGAGATTGCTTGAAGTCTGTGAGGGCATTCCCCGTTGCGATTTCACGCGACCTTCATTTCCGCGCATCGCTTGTGCAAAACGCTCAGGCTCACGGCGAATGCGTCCGATCAATTCATAACGAGACCAGACTCATGCGGCGCTACCTGCCTACGGCTGGCCAAGGGGGAAACATGCAAGGACCCACGATGACGATTCGAAACGCGCTCAAACTTACTGCCGTACTCAGTATTTTCGTCATGCTGAGCAGCAGCCTTGGTTGCGCGTTTGGCGAAATTTACTGGACTGACCCTCTGAAGCGTGAGTACACCCTCGGCGAAGTTCAGAAGCGATATACGAACTTGGTTCGCTTTGGTGCCTTCACCCAGGCGAGCAAGTTTGTCGACCCGAAACTCGCAACCCAGTTTCTCGACAACTTCCCGTCGAGCGAAACAGTTGTGTTCACCGATTCTGAGTCTGAGCGCATCCTCTTCAATGAAGACGGTGACCGTGCTGAGGCAACTGTGCGGGTCACGTATTCGGCCTATTACACGAGCTCGCCGGTGGTCTTTGAGATCGTCGAGACCCAGACTTGGTACCGCGAAGGCGCTGCCAACAACTGGCTCGTGCGACCCGAATTTGACGGCTTAGCGAAGTTCGCCTCGAACTAGCACCAAGCGAATTCGACCGATGCAAATGGTTGAAGAAGCTTTGTCCGAAGGGGACTTGATGCGCGACGAACGAACTATCCTTCTCGTCAATAACGTAGAAATGTTCCCCGAACAGGACCCTGCGTTTTTGACGCGCGGCGGGACGGTACTCACCGCAAGCAACGGTGACGAAGCCCTGCGAATCGCGAAGCAAGTGCGACCCGACGTCATGGTGGTGGATCTCATGATGCCCGGCCTCGCCGGCGACGCTGTCTGCCATTTTGTGAAGAGTGACCCAGACTTGTTTCAGACGGCGGTCGTCATGTTGGTGGACGCAAACGACCCGCATGCATGGGGGCGTGCAGTGCGGTCAGGTTCTGACGATGTCCTCGCCAAGCCGCTTTCGCGGGATTCGCTCAACGAAACCGTTCGACGCTTTACGCGTGGACAAGTTCCAACTGGCCAGCCCCGCATCCCGCTGGACTCCACAGTTCAACTGAAAGTCGGTCGCGATACCATCGATGCGCGCATTTCCAATTTGTCGCGCAGCGGGATTTTCCTAGAGACCGACTGCGAACTCGATCGCAATATTGAGATCGGGCTCGACTTCGTGTTGCCCCAAAGCAAGGTTCACTTCCAACCGACGGCTTGCGCCGTTTGGAAGAAGCTCGACGCCACCCTCGACCACACCCAAGGCTTGGGAATGCGCTTTGTCGACATCTCGAGCCAGTGGGTCCGCAACCTCGAAGACTACGTCTACGACCACGCCCTGGACCCCCACGCGGTAACAGCAGGAGCGCGCTGAATGAAGAAGATCACCGAAATCGCTTGGACGTCACGCGTTGCACGAGCCTTCGCGATCGGGGTGTGTGGGGCAATCGTTTCGTTGGTCGCCACCGCGAGCAGCGAGACCGATCGGTACGAGCAGACCAAGATCAACTTTCAGACCGAGTACAGCAACGCCCTGACGAAACTGGCGGAAGCGAAAGCTCGGTTAACGGCAAGCGAGAAAGCACTGCGCAAGGCAAGACAGCGAAATCGCCTTAAGGGCGAGTCACGAACTACGATTTATGCTGAGATCGAAGCTGCGAAGGTTGAACTTGAAACCGCAGAAAACAACGCGGCTCGGATCCCCGAAAGCGCGCGCCGAGCCGGGGTTCCCCCTGGCTGGCTGCGCGAAGTCGAAGAGAGGCAGGCCAGCGCGAGCTAGCCAGGAGTCCCTATTTTTTTGCGACCTAATTCGCGTCGAAATCCCGTTCGTCCAGGTTCGGAGTCAAGGGATTGTCGAGCTGACGATCCTTGATCACCGCAAGGACACGATCACCCTGCTTCACAACTCGCGCGTGGCGCGTTGCGTTTGAACCCGCGACGGGTTTCATGCGGACATGCTCGACGACAACAGGTTCCATGTCGTCCATTCCCAAACCAACCGGGATCTGCACTTCGGCTTGATTGCCACCGTTGCGTCCGCCCCTACCAACGTTGACGTTCACGACGCGTTCTCCCGCGCCTGCGGCACCCGTCTGCTCGCTGCCACCAATGCTGGCGCGGAGGACTTCAAGGCGCTCCACAACCCGTTGCTGGTGAGCCTTACCGTCCGACTTGGGGCCGGGGGTAAAGCGGTCGTAGGATTCCATCGACTTCAGGTTCGACTTTTCGGCCTCACCCTTGTACTTCGCGGGAATCTGCTTTCGCTCATTGGTGTAGGCAAACGTCCCGTCTTCGGTCTTCCAGCTGTAAAGGGTCTCGGCCGATGCACTCGCTCCGAGTACAAAAACCAAACCCGCCGCGCCAAAGCACGCTGCCCAATTACGATTGCTGCTCCATTTCATGAGATCAGCCTCCTATTCTGAATGTATGTGGCACAAACTGAAGAGAAAGGTCAAGTTGCCGGTGCAACCACTCCGCAACCGATTTGACAAGAAGATGCAGCACTGCTCATTGACAGGCGCCCTAGCTATCGTTAATTAAACGGCGAGTTTGTTGCGGGGTAGAGCAGTCTGGTAGCTCGTCGGGCTCATAACCCGGAGGTCGCAGG
>JASDVE010000043.1:0-8789 GCA_041891195.1 Myxococcota bacterium
CTCTGGAACAACCCCGCCGAGCTGATAGTCGAGAAACGTATGGCCCATCATTGCGCTCATGACTTCGGTCGATGAAACGTCGATGTTTTGGCCTTCTCCCGTGCGCTTGCGCTGGGTCAGCGCTGCAAGAACCGCAAAGGTCGATGCGGTGCCGACGCGCAGGTCGACAGAGCCACTGAGTGCGGTGGGCGGCTCATCGGGATACCCCGAGATACTCGTCATCCCCGAAAGACAGGCAAATGTCGGAGCGTATCCCGCGTAGCGGCCCTCCGGCCCCCCCGCGCCGACCGCGGAAGACGAGAGCATGATGATGTCCTGCTTTACCTTGCGCAGGTCTTCGTAGCCGAGCCCCAACTTGTCCAACACGCCCGGCCGCATGTTTTGCAACACAACGTCTGACTTGGATACAAGTTGTTTCACGAGGTCGCGCCCGCCTTCGGAACGAAGGTTTAGGGTCACGGAACGTTTGCCGAGGTTCAGGTCGTTGAAGACCGGCGAGTCGTCGATGCCTCCCTTGAGCGAACCCGCGGTGAGGGAATGGACGCGCGAATGATCGAGCCGCGCACGACTTTCAATTTTGATGACTTCGGCACCCAGCATGCCGAGCAGCAATGAGCCCTGCGGGCCGGCCCACGCCCAAGTGAAGTCTGCGACGCGAATCCCCGCCAAGGGGCGCGTGTCGACCGGATCAACCGGGTCGATCGACGGACGATCTGGGAGTCGATCACGCGCATGGGTGCGTGCTTCCGCTAGAACCTCTTCCGTATGTTCGCCAAGCATCGGCGCACGATGCCCGACCCACGCCGCGTTCGAAAATCGATAGGGTGCCGTCGGAACCGATAGCGTGCCGGCCTTGGGGTGATCGAGGTCACGGAAGAACTCGCGCGCACGAAGCTGTTCCCAAGCCAAAACTTCTGCGACGTTGCGAACGGGCGCCGCGGGTGTCCCCTCAGCCTGCGCGGCGTGATAAATTTCTTCCCGCGTTAGGCTCCCAACCCATTCGTTCTTGTGGGCTTCGATTTCGTCGAAGTGCTCCATGCGACCGGCTGGTGTTTCGCACCATTCTGCGTTCGCCCAAGCCGGGTTCCCCATTGCGCGCACCATCCCATCCCATTGGTGCTTCTCGAGGGTCGTGAGCATGACCCAACCGTCTTTGGCTTGACTCAGGCCGCCGGGCCCTCGACTACCACCAAAGGGTTCGACCTCATTTGCAAAGCGCCCAATCGTGACTCGCTCGAGGCACATCATGGCTTCTTGCTTCGAACAATCGACGTGTTCGCCTCGCCCGGTACGCTCGCGACCATAGAGTGCGCCCAGGGTTCCAACGGCTGCCGTTAGCCCTGCGTCGTAGTCAGCGAGGTACCCGCCTCCTTGTGACGGAGCACGCCCCCCGGCCTCGAGCAACGTAAACGGCGAACCGTGTCCGCCCGAGTGATACAAATTAAGCGAGCGGCTTTGATGCAAGGCATTCGGCCCGGTTTGCCCAAACGGCGTCACGGACACAATGACGAGGCGTGGATTTTGGGCGCTGAGTTTTGCAACACCCAGTCCAAGGGCATCGAGAGAACCGGGGACGCGGTCTTCGATCAAGACATCGCTCGCATTTGCAAGACGTTCAAATTCCGCGCGTCCGACTTCGGTCTCGAGGTCGAGACACACTGAGCGTTTGCTGGTGTTTAGGTAAAGAAAAGATCCACTGCACTCAGGATCGAGTTCCCCGTCGACATGAGGTCCCCAAAGCCTCGACTCGTCACCGGCCCCGGGGCTCTCGATCTTCACCACGTCTGCACCGAGGTCCGCGAGAAGCTTCGCGCAATAGGGGACCGCGACGCCGCATCCCAGCTCGAGCACTCTCAGCCCCACAAGAGGCCCCTGTTTAAGGTTCGTATTTTCTGACATCCATCAAGGATCGCGTAGTTGCTGTCAACCGTCGATCGAATGCGAGCTGACGCGATACAAGGTTTTCCCGCGGCAAGGATTTCCTGGCTTGACGACCGCGCCAAATAGAATCACCCGATCGATGTATTTCAACCTCTTTGGCACACCAACGCGTTGGGTCCGTGGCTTGAACCAAGCGACTCCGTCCTGCCCATGTGGGCTCTCGAGGAACATTCAGGCAACAGCAGCAGCTGCCGTAGCGCTTATTCGCACTCCTCAAACACGCGCTTGAATTCCCGCGGCGATCTTCGTTTTCGAGTGCATCGCGTGTCGCCGGACAAGTATGCAATCCCAATCGCTCGTCTTGCTTGCGCGGTTTTATTGCGACCCGAGCGGTGCCACACGTGGTTGTGAATCAATATTGACTCGCCTGCTTTCACAGGCAGAGAAACTCGCCCCGCCTCGGCGTCGACTTCGCTCAGGCGATCACCACGGACCGTCCCGCCGAGCGGACTCGCTAGTCCCTTGTGGTGGCTACCCGGCAGAACCTCGACGCACCCGGCGCTTTCCGGCGCGTCGTCGAGGGCTGTCCAAATCTGCAAGGAAGGTGGACGGTCGATCCCCCAGAAGACGCCATCGTCCTGATGCCACGGTAGATCCATGCCCGCGCGCGATGCTTTATTCCACAACACCGCTCGATACAGGGACACCTTCTTACCCAGTAGGCGGTGCGCGATACGACGGTGAAGCGGGTTCTCGATCCACTCGAGAAACAGGGGGTCGAGTTCCAATTTTTCGAGTTTGCGATAGTTGCGCGAAGGCCCCACCCAACCGGCTCCAAACTGCAAGTCCTCATACTTGCCGCTCTCCGAGTCGTGTTGATAGAACAACCCCGGATATTGAATTTCGCCGAGCATCAACGCATCGGCACGCTCGCGAAGCACAGCCGCGGCCGCGGACGACAACACCCGGCCGAGTTTCGCGTAGCCGTTTGCGACGAAGTCTTTGAGAACGCCATCAAGGGCAAGATCGGATCGACCGGGGAGCAGCATGCCGCGAGTCTAGCGAGGGTTACAGACGCGTCCGGGCGGATTATCATGGAAAGATGATTACGCCAAGACAATCCATCCTCCGGCCGAAAACACATTGTGCGCTGAGCCTCGCGTTTATTTGTATGTTCGCCGCGATCTCGTGCAACGACGGTCAGTTATCCAAGCCCGCAGAACCGGTCGATCTCGAAGCAGCCGAACGCATCATCTTTTCACAGTTCGGCGAGGACGGTGTTGTCGAGAAGATCTTCGAAGTCATCGAACCGGGTCCCAAGTTTGCTGTTGAGTTTGGCGCTCACAACGGGATCAAGAACAGCAATATGCGCAACTTGGTGTTGAACCACGGGTGGGGAAGCTTCCAGATTGAGGGCGACTGGGCCCGCGCGAAGGAGCTTGCCAACAACTACAAAGCTTTTCCGAACTCGACCACGATGAACGCATGGGTTTGGCCCGGCAACATCGAGATTTTGTTCGAAGATGGCGGCGTTCCGAAAGATCTCGACTTTTTGGTGATCGATATCGACAGCAACGACTACTACGTCTGGCGTGCGATCCACGACTTTCGCCCCAAGGTCGTCATGATCGAAACCAACATGGTATTCCCGCCCCCGGAGCTGATGGTCATCGACTATCACCCGATGAACTACTGGGACCAGACCTATTACATTGGCGCAAGCATGCAATCGATGGTCAACCTCGCCAACGAGAAGGGCTATGAGCTGCTGTATCAGATGAAAGGCGGGCCCAACGTATTCTTCGTCGACAAGAAATACTTCCCGCTGTTCGGCATCGAAGACAATTCCCCCGCTGCGATTTATCGTCCTCGCGAGCCACTTTTTTACAGTCGAAAGCTCGCAAACTATGGCCGCAACGGCGTGCCCTGGCCTCCCGGCAAAGACAAGTTGACGTGGGAAAACCTAGAAATCGAAAAAAAGTTTCGCTTCGATCGCTAGACGCACTGGGCCTGCCAGCGCTCTCTAAGAAACGCCGACACCACACGCATTGATGTAAACCGCAAAGCGCTCGTGAATTTGTTCGCGACTGAGCGGGACGGCCTGTGCGGCGTGTGCGTGTTTCCCGTGCTTGTTCTGCGGGTTGTCGTCGTTCCACGCACCTACGGCTGCTTGACATTCCGGAGTCCAGTCGATCGCAAAGTGGCGATAGATCTCTTCGATTCGTGCGACGGGGTCGGCCACGAAGTCCTGAAAGTGTAAATCGTAGAATTGAGACTCAGGGTGCGTTGCACGAACTCCGACTGCGCGTTCAGTCCCCGCTGCCCAAACGTCGAGTTGTTCATGAAACAGATCATCTCGATCGATCGTTTCAGGCCGCACTGTCATCTTGCGCGACGCTGCATTCATATTGGTATAAGAAGACAGAACGGATGCCGGGTCGCGGTGGGTCCAGATCACGCGCGCATCAGGGTAAACAGTCAAGAATGACTTCAGATGTTTGAGATGTACCGGGTACTTCAACAACCATGGCTTGTCGGGCTCGTTTGAACCGATGAGTTGGATCAGTCTTTTATGCTGTTTGTAAGTCGAGACGAGATCTGCTGTTTCATACCAGGCGTTGTAGTGCGGAACGCGCGACCCGATCTGCCAGTATTCGTCGGTAAACGTTTGGGCCATCAGGTGGCCGCATTCTTCCGGGTAGTCGGCCGCAGCAAAGTGCATAGACTTCGTTTCGGGCGCCATCTTGTACATGGCTTCGATTCGCCCCTGGGTGGCGAGGAAGTCGGCATTCGACTCCCAGGTATCGCGAGGGGGTCGAGGTTGAGGCCGCTCGCTCATCCAGTACTGCAGATGCTGCCGATTCGGGTCTTGTGCCATCAAGTACTGGAGTGCGGTGCTGCCGGTTCGAACCATGCCCGTGATCACCAGCGGTCGTTCGATTTTGTGTTCCAAAACTTCGGGTCGTTGCTTGAACGCTTGCTCGGCAAGGAGTCGTTGCTCCAGCACATGCACAAGCTTGTATCCGAAGTGGTGGGGTACCTGCAGGTCGCAGTCGAGATCTTCCGACTCAAGTAGAACGCGCAAACCTGTCAGATAAGCCTTGTCTTCACCAAAATCGCTGAGACCGGTTTTTTTCATCGCGATTTCGTGGAGCGGGTCCACCCAGTCGATAAATTTTTCGATCTGCCTCAGTCGGCGCATACAACGTCCAATTTACTAGAAGGAAGGGCCCAGGGCTTGGTCGACAAATATCGGGGACGACCAGGCACGTGCACCGGTTGGGGCCAGACATTCGTCGCTACCCGACCCCGGTCTGCATGGCTTGGTCGACACACAGGCACCTGAGTCGTCCGTTTCACAGCGTAGGTTTTCGGCATTGACATGTGGCGTCGCTTGCTCGATGGCGCGCACATAATAGACGCTATCGCGATCCCCGGCGGCATGGTCGAGGTCTTCGAATTCGACGCTGCACCCCGCCTGCTCAGGAAGGCAATCAAAACTCAACCATGGGTCATCGATCAAGTCTGCAACGTCTTCCGCCCGCGAGTGACGCGGTCGAATTCGAACGACCTCAATTTTTTCGATGGTTCGCCGCGTGTCGCTGGGGTTGTAACATTCCCCCATGCAGAGTGCGGCAAGGCGATCTGCACCAAGGGTGGAACCCGAAAACGCTGGGCACCCGGGAAGCTGCTCACGGCTGCCGACGGCCCGGGCTCTAAAGCGCGGCGCTTCACTCATCACAACGTCGCTCCCCATCGGCTTTTCAGTTCCGTCCGGAGCATTGAGCAGATCGAACCACAGCAGCATCCTCGGGCCGGACGTGCCGTAAACCTGCTTGGCTTCCAACGCATTCCAGATCGCGTCCCGGTTTCGCCCTTCGGCGTGAACCGCGACCAAGCCGCCCGTATAGAAGAAACTCGACATCCGATCGTCACCGCCGGGTACGAGTGGGACGTCCGCAGCGTTGATCGGAACCGACTCGGGTGCCTTGGGCAATTCTTGATAGACGAGTTCACGAAGTTTGCGCGAGGCCTCGTCTGAATTCGCGTCGGTCATCCCAAGGACTCGGAACTCCTTATAACCAGTCGAAGGCCTAGCCGTGTGGTTGTCACTCGATGCAATGAAGCCGAAGCGAAAGCGATGTTTTGCATCCTGGGGCGCATTGGGAACATCAACCCCCGAAACGGCGAGCGCGTTTTGCGCGCTACCGCCGGGCCGGTAAAGAAACGCGGGCTCGAAACAATCCATGCATTGGCCCGACGCGAGCCAATCCTCCGCCGTCTCGCCCGGGACCGTGAGCCGTCCCATCGCAGCTGCATCAACAAAATTCTGCCGTGCAGTCTGTGCCCTCTCGACGCATACGCTCGCGGGAAGCCCCGCATCGGAACAGCGCGACTCGATGATCCGCCCCGCGCGCTGACATTCCGGAATAAAGTCATCACGAACCGGGGGACAACGATGCGACTTGTCTCCCCCTTCGGCCACGTGTCGCCACGGCCGATACGCCTCCGAGTTGCCGTGTCCAGAATAGACTTCGACCAGGGTCTGGCGATTTGGATCGTGGTTCCCATTCGCAAGCTGTTTTTCCCATTCGATTCGTGCGGGCGTGGTATTCCCCCATGCATTGCCATGCGGAATCACAATCGAAGGGAAACCCCAGTCGTCGAGTTTTGCGAATAGCTCACGAGGCGTTTCGACGGCTTCAATGCAATCAAGCGGCAGGTCCCGCACTGGAACGTCTGTGGGACAAAGCTCGGATCGCATGAGTTCACCCCTTAGGGCGAGAAAGTCATAGTAGGGTTTGCGCGCGGGGAAGTCTCGAAGTGCCAGCGCGAGCAGTGGCGTGTTCGCGCGACTGCTCCGCATGGCGTTCAGCGCATTGCCTATGGATGCAATGGGGCGCGTCGGAACGAGCGCGTCGCCCGTGTCTTTTAGAATGACATTTTTGTGGCCGTAATGGGTCTCCGGAGTGAGGCCCATCTGCGTCCATTCCCAACCAAGGAACGCAACCAAGTCGGGCGCAGTCTCGCTCCCAGCGACTTCGTTGCACTGCCGAACCGATTCTTTAATTTCGCTCCACATCGCGGGCGTCAGCCCTTCGGCGTGATCATTGATCGAATAGAAATCCAGAGCAGAGCAGTAACGCGCGAAGTCGCACGCGTCCGCGGGCGGGTGAGCCCCCTCCCCTTGCATAATGGGCAAGCTCGTCAAAAGCGCGTCCATGGAATACGTCGTATGGACATGAAGATCACCGAAAAGGATCTGCTCTTCAGAGCTTGCCCCGATCTCGCTCGCCGCGTCGACCTGACTCTGCGCATTTTGGCTATCCCACGTTACAGGTCGAGCCAGGGGCGCTACCTCGCCGGGGAAAGGGAGTTCCCCAAGGTGGCCGTAGAAACCGGCATAAAGATATGCCGCCAGTGAACCGAGCACGAACACGATGACCAGTCCGATGCGTGCGATCATGAACTTCCTCTTATTCGGATTCGCAAACAACATCCACAAACGACGAAGCGGTTTCGATTCTTCGCTTCACGTTCTGCCCGAATTGGGTTCGAGCCTAGCGCGAAGTCCCCCCGGTTTGAGCAAACCAGGGTCTCAGCGCTGGGTGAGCAGTCACCTCAGTTGATGGGCGCTTCCGCCCCGGCGAAGCCCTAGCGCTTCCTCGCAAACCGAGTTGTGTGACCTAACCAAACCCCGGCGCTTGGTACCTTACACCCCCGCCCGCCCTCTCAGTTGACTTTGGGCAGCGCGAGAATTGTCCGCCCGGTTCCCATCCAGAAGTACGCCCAGCCGACAATCCCGATGAACTTGAAGCCCTCCTCGAAGAACTGGCTGTATTCATAACGCAAGGGGATGTCCATCTGAATCAAGTCCACAAAGATCGAAGCAGCCAGACATCCGCCGGACAATACCAACGCCATGAAGTCAAATGACTGAAGCTCACGGAAGAACCACAACACAATGTAACCCGCGACAGCTGCGTACACCGCATAGAACCGAAGCTGATGCTTCATTCGATCGTGCAGCATGAGGCCGTCGTCGGCAGCGAGCATCAAGGACAGGACACCACCCGCAATGATGAGCTTTCGAGCGACCACGGACGACTCATCGCCTTTGCGACACCACGCCGTAAACATGCACGACGCGCCAGTCGCGATCCACAAAACGATGCCTATGTTAGACAACAACCCGCGGTACCACGCTTGGTTCTCGGGGATCTCGGGGTCCGTGATCAGCTCAATGATGGACGCGCCGTATTGCAATAGCCCGAACACGACCGCGGTATAAAAGAACGCGGCCGGAATCGCTGCACGGAGCAACCAACGCACAGTCAACCCCGGCATTGCGGGGAGCGCCACTTCTCGAAAGTTCGACCATTCCCGTTGGATGAATGAGCCGGATTCTTTGCCGTCGGCAGCGGCCGTCGCTTCGGGATTTTGTTTTTCCTGCTCCATGGTCTTCTATATCTCCAGCTCTGATGGGTCGTACCAATACGCTTGTAGTGCCCGCATAACCTCGACAGGCTTCAACCTAATTCGCTGCAGCTTGGCCGGCTCTCTCTCAACGCGATCTTACGAGGCTTACTGCGAATGACTGAGTCGTGGTGTCCAAGTTCGAGTTCGAATAGGGTCCAACCGAGACGCCGCAGCTATTGAGGAACCTGAGCAGCGCCTCTAGTTCACTAGAGCAGTATAGAGCGTCCGTAGCTTGCAATGGCGATTCGGACGGCCAATTCGGTAGAAGCTGAAAATGGCGACCGATTGAGCGCGCTTGTCGCGTGGCAGCGTGACCGGCATCTCGTGCACGAGAGCCTTCTTTAACGTCAACTTCGTGCAAATTGAAGCCTGTCAACCCGAAACAACGACCGCAAGGTTAGATGGTTCTGGGTTAGATGGTTCTGGCC
>JASDVE010000044.1:0-7511 GCA_041891195.1 Myxococcota bacterium
GCGGTCGCGCAGCATCACCGAGTTGTCGCTCCAAACCGTGAGATCCACGCCGTCGGGGAGCCTCCGCCGGGCCTCGTCGATGTAGTTTCTCAGGGCTTCGGTCATGACGAGAATGTCTTGCTGGCCAGTTCGATTGACCCGAACCATGGCCGCGAGCTTGCCATTAAAGCGCATGGTCTGATCGGTGTCCTTGAAACCGTCGACCACCTTGGCGACTTCCCGGAGCCTTACGCGGGTGCCGTCCGTGTGGGTCACGACGATCAAATCTTCGAAGTCTGCGCCCCAATAGGCTTGGCCCTTGGTGCGAAGCAAAATCTCACCGGCCTGGGTCTTGATCGCACCGCCAGGCAGATCGAGAGACGCTGCGCGTACCGCGTTTGCGACCTGATCAAACGAAAGCCCATGTCGTTGAAGTGACACTTCGCTGGTCTCGATTGAAATTTCGTAGGGACGCGTATTTAAGAGTTCGACTTGGGTGATGCCGGGCAAGGCTGCAATTTCGTCGCGGATCCGTTGCCCCAGCACCTTGAGCATGCGCTCGTCTGTGGGACCAGTAACCGCAATGTCCATCACCGAGCGTTGCGCGATGATCAACGTAATGATGGGCTTTTCTGCTTCCTCGGGAAACGTGTCGATCGAGTCGACACGATTCTTGACGTCGTCTAGGGCACGGGAGTCGTCTGCATACTCAAACAATTCAATCGTAACGAGACACGACCCTTCGTTCGAAGTCGATCGAATGCGCTCGATGCCTTCGATCCCCTCGAGTTCTTCCTCGATGCGGATGCAAACGCCTTCTTCGACTTCTTCGGGCGCAGCCCCCAAGTACTCGACCGAGACGCTGATCGCGTTGACGTCGATATCGGGGAACGACTTCTGCGGCATCCGCGGAAGGGATACCAAGCCCGCGATGACAATCGCGCCGAGCAGGAGGTTTGCTGCGACGTGGTTCCGAGCGAACCATCCAATCGCGCCGTTCATGACGCGTCACTCATGAAGGGTTGTCCAACGGCGTACTTGCCACGACCGCGGGCATGTCATCCTGGATGCGAACCAACATGCCGTCCATCGCGGTCTCAATCGCCGAGATACAGACGCGCTCGCCCTTTTGAAGGCCACTCTGAATCAACACCTCGTTGCTGTCTACCCGCAGAACTTCAACCTGGCGATATCGGAGTCGTGCGTCGGCATCGACGATGATGACTTGGTCCTTCCCCCGAAGCGCGGTACGGGGGATCACAACGACGTCGGATGCCATCGCCCCCAGTATCTCAGCATGCACAAAGAGTCCGACCGATAGTGGAGGGCGATTCTGTGTACCCGCATACGGATCGGCAACGCGCGCCACGACGTTGACCATGCGCGTTCGCGGGTCGAGTTCGCCTTCGGTTCGCACCACCGTGCCGTGCCATTCGTGTTCGCGACCCGCAAAGCGGGCTCGAAGAATGACCGGAGCCGGATTCGAAAGCGTTTCGCGTTGCTGGAACATTTCGATATCGAGGTATGCGAGTTCTTCGTCCTGAACTGGCAGTCGCACTTCGACAAAGTCGACCGCGTAAATTGTGCCCATCGCGGTGCCGCGATTTACGAACTGGCCGACGTCTACATGCTCGCTCCGGACCCGACCGTCGTAGGGCGCCTTGATCTCCGTCCGCAGAAGGTCACGCTTCGCCTTGCCGAGGGATGCGACAGCTTCTCGCTTCACCGCTTCGGTGACGCGCAAGCGATTAATCGCGTTATCACGGTTGGCTTCGCTGGAGGCCTGATTCTTTGCGAGATCCAACTGCCGTGCATGGGCCACTCGCGCGTTCGCAAGATCGCTTTCAGCCCGCGCGAGTCGGGCGCGGCCTTGCTCGACGGCGACTTCATAGTCCAGGGTTTCGATTCGAAGCAGCGGGTCACCTTGGCTAAAAAAACCACCTGAAACCAAAGCAGGCGCCACCCAAATTCCCCGTCCGGAAACTTCGGGCATCAGCTCACTTTCAGTTCGAGGGACCACCGTGCCGTGGGTTGACACGCTGAGCTGCAAGCTTTTCGGGGCAGCGACCATCGTGCGAACCAGTGGCGGCGTCGTTTCGGGGCTTTGTTGCTCAACCTCGCTTCCTGTAATTAAAATCAGGAAAGCCAGGCTAAGTCCAGACACGATGACAAAGACCGGTGTGAGTTTGCGTTTGTTCATGAAGCCTCGCTATCCGACGACGTGGACGCCGCGGTATTTTCGAACACGGGTGCAGACAAGGAGGTCGTGGCGAATTCGATCAATTGATCGAGCCCGCCCACTGCGGCTTCGTCTGGACCGAAAAGAATCGGGGGCCTTTCGTGGGACAACAGAAAGATCATGGATCCAATGACAAAGTGGAATCGCCATTGAACGACATCCGTGGGAACTTCAGGCAAGGCTTTGCGAAGCAGACTGAGAAAGCGCTCCGCGGTTGCGCTGAACTCTTGAATTACCAAAGGCTGCTGAATGGAATCCGGCTCGCCATACAACCGCGCAATGAGCGAAGGAAGCGGTGAGTCGGGGGCGACATCGCAAAGCGGGCCGAGATAGCCGCGGATCACTTCGTTCACCGTCGGCGTTGCGGCCGAAGCCTCTAGTCGATTCAAGTTTGCTTCGCGGCTGCGCGTCAACGGCGCGACTCGCCGATGGAGAGCCGCACCAAAGAGGCCTTCCTTCGACCCGAAGTGGTAGTGCGCCGCTGAAAGGTTGACTCCAGCGTGCTTCGCGATTGCACGAAAAGAAGTCGCGGAGAAACCCGTTTCGATAAATAATGCTTCGGCGGCGTCGAGGATCTTTGTCTGTGTCTCACGCGATTCGCTGCGCTTTGCGGAGCGGACCGGTGCAACGCTCGAACCGCCGGCATCGTTCAATGCTGGGTTCTGGATCGACGTTCTATTCGCGTCGTCTAATTGGGCTGGCTTGTCTGTCCTTTGTCGGCGGGGGAACAGGGTCAAATTCACATCCAATAAACTAAGCACGATTTTGAGGATCAGGGACGTCGACGGAGCCAGAACGCATCATCGTTCAAACGTCCGTTTTAACTTTATCCGGCCTAGGCGGAAGTGCAACGGAACCGGAGTAAAAGAGTCGCGTGGTGGCCACGTGAAGAACATTAAACTTTCAGCTCGTGTCGGGGGTTGAAACACGCATCGCTCTTTGCGCCGATTCTACGGCTGACGCACCCTGCGGTTTCAAGAATGGATCGAGATAGGGCGCGCGAGCGGGACGCAAATGTCCGAGGCCGTAGTTCTCCGGAAACTTCGTCGTGGTGGCCCACAAGTGGTCACCGAACTCAAAGGGTTCAAAGGGGTCGATCCCGTCGAGGGGGAGTGGTGCGATCACGGTGTTTGGGCGTGGTTCGAAAAAAAATGGGATCGAAAAACGCTCGGCACCCTGAGACAAGACACGGTGCTTCGTTGCGCGTACGCGGCCACCTGTCCAGCGCGCGAGCAACCCGCCAAAGTTGACCACGAACCCGCCCGGGGTCACGGGCACATCAACCCAACCCACGTCCTGGGCTTTGACCTGCAGACCGCCCGAATCGCATTGGGCCAGAATCGTCACCAAACCTGAATCCACATGGGCACCACAGACGACCTCGTGGCGTTCATCATTCCAATTCATGAAGTATTTTTCGAGTTCCGGTGTCTCAAGAACCGCTTCGTCGTACCCGACATCGCGTCCGGGATAATGCAGCAGACGCAGCGTCGAAATGCCGTCGCGAAACGATTCTCGAAACATCGACTCGTCAATTCCCATTGCCCGCGACAGCGAGGCCAGGGTTGCGTATCCGACCTCTTCCATGGTTCGGTAGTAAGCCGCCGTGTCGTCTCGCCAATTCGGAAACATGTCGAGGGGCGGAAACACTGACGGCTCATACAGCAAGTCGTTGTTGTGATCGCCGGGAAGCTCGCGAACCAAGTCGGGGCCGAGTTCAAACCCTTCACGACTTAACGGGGTGTCTGATTCGAGCGGAAACCATCCGCGATAAAGGTTCGGGTTTTCGGGGGCGAAGTTCTTTTTCCAAAGGCTGCGTGGCGGGGCTTTTGGCATATCGAACAAGCGCAGAATTGAAGCGCGTGCGTCGCGCCCCACGGTCTCTGGATGAGGCGTCCCGGTGATCGTCATGAAGCCCGTTTCGCAGGCGGCCTTCAAAATCGCCAGATCGACCGCAACTCGATCCGACGCGGTTGATCCAAAGAGGGGGCTGATATCAATTTCGGGGATCATCAGTGACCTCGTAGATTTCGCCCGCGTGTTGTTTTCCTACGCCCGCTTGAATCGCGGGATCGCCATTTCGTCGCTCATGTCTTCCCAAGCGACCCGAACAGGCATTCCGATTTCGAGCTCTTCTGGCTCGATCTCGACGATGTTGGAAATCATTCTTACGCCGCCCGCACCTTCGAGGGTAATCACCGCGACTACGAATGGCACCTTCTGGTCCATGGCGATGGGGCGGTGGATTGTCGTGTAGGTATAGACTTCACCGCGCCCGCTGACTTCATGAAAATGCATGTCGTCGCAACGACACTCGGAGCATATCGGCGAGGGCGGCAACTGCATGTGCTCACACTGGTTGCAGCGCTGTACCACAAGCTTGTGTTCCGCTGCCGCTTGCCAAAACGGAAGCGACTCTTTGTTTGCCATTGGCTGGGGCATCCCATTCGGAAACCAACGGGTCATGACGACCTCCCGAGAATCACCGCGCTCGAGGGGACGCAGGCAGCGCTGGTCACAAGACATACCTCTGCGTTCTCGACGGGACTCGTCGAATCACCACGAAGGGATCGCACACCTTCGACGACATGGTTAAGACCGTGAATGTAGGCTTCAGAAAGGCTGCCTCCGTGGGTGTTGGTCGGGAGCGATCCGTCCTTCCAGGCGAGAGCCCCGCTCTCGATGAAGGGCCCGCCTTCACCACGTTCACAAAAGCCGTAGTCCTCTAGCTGCATCAAGACACAGCCAGAGAAGTGATCGTAAATTTGGGCGACATCGATATCCGAAGGTCCGACTCCCGCTTTTGCGTACAGTCGCTTGGCCATCGGTTCACATGCGCCGGTGGCATAGATCTCGTCGGCCACGTTCGCATTCGAAAACGGCCCGAACGCATAACCCTTGGGAGCGCCCTGGGCGGTCGATAGAACTTCGGCCGAAGGCTTGTCGAGATCGCGAGCGCGTTCTGCAGTCGTCACGACCACCGCGCATGCGCCGTCGCTTTCGAGGCAGCAGTCAAAGAGATGGTGGGGGTCGGCGATCATGGGTGAGTTCTGATGGTCTTCCAGGCTAAGTGGGCGGTCCCCCATCACGGCCCTCGGGTTGCGCGACGCATGTTCGCGAAACGTGACCGCGATCATGCCGAGCTGTTCGCTTGTCGTGCCATAGAGGTGCATATGACGTCGCGTCGGCAATGCGTACGCCGCAGCCGCGTTGAGCAAGCCATACGGCATCGTGAAACCCAGCGATGCCATCATAGGCGAGGGCGCCTGTTGCACGGTCGGCGGGGGCGCATTGTCGCCATCGTCTTCACGGGGCGGGCCGCCTTGGCCGAATCGAAAGAACTGTCCCTGACACAGCGACCTGTAGACCACGACGACTTCGGCTTGTCCGGCCTCCACCGCCATCACGGCATTTGCAACTGCAGCACAGCCACCGCCACCGCCGGGCATCCACACCATGTTGGAAAAGCGCAGTTCCGGAATCCCCAGGTCCGCCGCTAAAAAAATGCCTTCGTTGCGATCTTCGGCAAAGGAAGCGAGGCCGTCGACGTCGTCCATAGTGAGTCCGGCGTCTGCGACCGCACGCAAGATCGCCTTGCACGCGAGGGCATGTTCAGTGACGTCTCCGATCTTGCCCCATTTGGCGTATTCACTTTCGCCGACACCGACGATATGTGCACGCCGATTGTTTGCCGTCATCAAGCGGCTCCCTTCCGCGCGGCAATTCCTGTGACGGCCGACAATTCAGGGCCTACACGTTCGGAAACGGACTCCATCAAGCTCCGGTCGAAACCATAAACGTCGAGTGCGTTCGTTCCGAGCATGGCTCGTGCCTCGTCTTCGGGATAGTCGAGGAAGGTCGTCTTCAGCGCATCCGCCGTGTTGGGCCAAGTACCTTCGAGATGCGGATAGTCGGACCCCCACATGATCTTGTTCACTCCGATCTTGTGTCGCTGCTGGCCTTCATGCACCGGCAAGAAAGAAGCGCCGATAAAGCACTGACGCTGGAAGTATTCTGTCGGCGTTAGCGATAGGTCTTTTTTGAAGTGATTGAAGATCGGAAGGTTGGCTTTGAATTCCAGCACGCGAAGCCGCTCGATGATCCACTGCGTCCCTGTTTCGGTCAGAATCAACTTCAGATTCGGATGTCGCTCGAAGGCGCCGGACCAGACCAGGGCTGCAAACGAACGCTGGGCCCACATGTCGACTTCGCTGATGAACATCGCAGTCGCGCCGGGGGCGTCTCCGTAGTCCGGGGACCAACCCGAATGTGCCTGGAGCGGCATATCGAGTTCCTCACACACTTCCCAGAGCGGCTCATATCGGGGGTGGTGGTAGAACGGAAACTCGCCTGTACTCGTCGGCAAGAGCACGCCACCGAACAACCCTGATGCCTTGGCATCGCGAATGTCTTGGCATGTGACTTCGATGTCATCGAGGTTGATCAGCGCGACGCCCGCATGTCGCCCAGGATTTTGATTGCAAAAATCGGCAAGCCACCCGTTGTACGCTCGCAAGCCCGCGTGGTTCTGTTCAGGATCGACCTGGTATCGGTACTGCATGAGCCCGGCGCCGAAGGGAGCCATCTGGGGGAAAATTACTTCCCCTGCCACGCCGTCGGCTTCAAGCTCGTTCAGGCGCACCTTTGAATCCCATTCTCCCTGGCGTGGAGAAAATGGACTCGTGCCGTCGTTGAGGAGATTCATCAAGACGTCGTCCGCGATCGTCTCCGAAGTCTGCATGAACGTTTGGAACTGCCCATTTTCGCCGGTCTTTTCCGCGTAGTCGTCCATCGCTTCTTGATCGAAAAAGGTGCCGGCACGGGCGATCATCTCTTTGACATACGCGACCCACCACTTGCCCGCAGCTTCGTGATGTTTTTTCGGCAGAAACTCTTCGTAATTCGCCGGCAGTCCGCCTGCGTGACAATCTGAGCTGATGATAAGTACTTTCGACATGTAACGGATCTCCATGGTTGCGGGCGAACGCTTGTCAGTTCGGCCGCAAGTCGTGAACGATGGAACCTTAGGATCGGTGCTGTTTCAGCTCGCGTTTCTTTTGAAACCAACCCTTGTGGGTGCGTCTGGATGTGACGGTGATCCGAGGACCGTGTTCTTGCAGATCATCATTGGCTGGGCCTGGGCTGTAACGATCGACCGCAACACGAGTTCAGTCTCCAGCTCGAAGCGATAACACGGGTTCGGTTCAGCTCATCGGTCCGATCATCGTGCCGGGATGCTCTCCCGTTGACTTGCCGTTTTCGAAGGTCGTGACGCCATTGACCAGGGTGAGGC
>JASDVE010000044.1:7521-8439 GCA_041891195.1 Myxococcota bacterium
GGGTGAGGCGCACCGGAGCGGCGTCGCGCGTCCAACGCCAGGTTGTCCCTCCCTTGCCATCCGGGACGTCGTTGATCTTCCGCTTTGGACGGTACTCAATTTCGTCCAACGCAAAGACGGTGATGTCGGCTCGCTTTCCCTGCCGGATTTCGCCCCGATCGGTGAAACCAAAGTGTCCAGCAAGTTTGCCGGTCTGCGAGTGCACCGCTTCTTCCATGCTGAGCGAACCGGTCTTCCGCACGTAGTGCGTGTAGAGCAGCAAGTTGTCACCAGCGCCACAGAACAGCTGCGCGTGAGCGCCGGAGTCGTTGATGTTTCCCACTGCGAGTGGATCGCGCGTGAGTTGAACGATCATGTCGTCGTCCTTTTCCCAGGGCGGCATCGAAACGGTCGAGTCGAGCCCGTTATTGATAAACCACTGCGCCATCGCATCTGAAGCATGAACGCCGAGCGCTTCGGCGTACTCACCCAACGAGGTGCCGACGGGGCCCAAGTCATTGGCGGAAGTGTCGAGTTGAATCGGCGCCGGATTTCGAAAAAAGCCCGTCTCCAACGACTCGTGGTCCCATGAGTGACGGGCGCGCTTGCGCCAGTCCGGGTCCGCGAGGAGAGCAAGCTTTTCTTCGTCCGTCTCAGCGGTGACGACCTCATGCCATGCATACGCATTCGTTTGTGCGAAGAGAAGAGATTGTCGAACGCTTGCGGTGACCGTGATCGGGACATGGGCGTAACCCGTCCAAAAATCGCGCCCTTCATCACTCAAGCGCTGGTGGAGATCTGCGAGAGGCTTCTGCAGTCCATAGTCCTTTTGCCACTGGAGCGTCGGAACTCCCACCCATTGGACGCGAACTTGGAGTCCTTCGCTGATCTTCGCGATTCGCTCAACCGACGCTGTGGCCGTCATGCGCATCAGGCTGT
>JASDVE010000044.1:8449-8764 GCA_041891195.1 Myxococcota bacterium
CTACCACGACCTGTACCGATGAATTCGGGTAGCGTGCCATGACCTCGAAGAGCGCGCGAAATTCGGCGTCGTCGGCCTGGAGTGATGGCACCGGACGATCCTCACCGTCGTGGTCCATGAGGTTCGTCGACATGCCGAGTGCGCCAGCACCCAGGGCGTCATCGAGCAGGGCGGCGATCTGCAGGGTCTCTTCTGGGGTCGCCGCACGATCCCATGCGTCCATGCCCATCACGGCCAGGCGTAATGCGATGTGGCCAACGAACGCGCCGTAGTTTACCGGCACGCGAACATTCCGGGTCATCGATGCCTTGTATT
>JASDVE010000045.1:0-8589 GCA_041891195.1 Myxococcota bacterium
TCTTCACCGCCGCGAAGTCTGATTCCTCTTTTAGTAAAGGTGTCGATGTGGTCCGTCACCACTGACGCACTTCGATTCTTGAGGGACTCGAAGAGATCACCATTGGGAACCAGACACATGCGCTGATCCCAGGGGTTGTAGCGCGGCGTAAAATGCTGCTTCACATCAAAATCGGGGGCGAGTTGCTTACTCACTTCTTCAATGATGCGGCGCTTGACGAATGCGGGATACTTCCGTGACAGCCAGAATATGAACATTCCACCCAACACGTTCTTCCATCGCGTAATTCCATAGGCCACCCTTGCCGGCAACCGCGCACGCAAGCCGTTCGCCAGCGCATCTTCGTCAGGCAGCGCGACGACATAGGTGGGAGATCGCTGCAGCATTGTCACGTGCTCGGCGGTTTTCGCGAGTTCCGGCACGAGGGTGACTGCCGTGGCGCCGCTTCCGATCACAACAATTCGCTTGCCTTCGGTTTCGATGTCATCCGTCCAGTGCTGCGGGTGGACGATGCGACCTTCGAAATCGTCCATGCCATCGAAGTCGGGGGTGTAGCCCGCCTTATAGTTGTAGTAGCCACTGCACATGTGAAGAAAATTGCAGGTCAATTGAATGCGTTCACCCGAATCCACTCGATCGACATCGATGGTCCAGCGCGCATCTTCACTCGACCACGACGCGCGCTTTACGTGATGACTGAAGCGAATTTCTTTATCGATCCCGTTTTCGCGTGCGGGGTCCTTGACGTACGCCAGGATCGACGGGCCATCTGCGATGGCCTTCGGGTCCGTCCATGGTCGGAACGAATAACCCAGGGTGTACATGTCGGAGTCGGACCGAATGCCGGGGTATCGAAATAGATCCCACGTTCCGCCGATGGCTTCACGCCCTTCGAGGATGGCGAAGGAGCGATCGGGACAATTCTTCTTGAGGTGGTAGCCCGCCCCGATCCCAGAGATTCCCGCCCCAACGATCAGGACGTCGAAATGTTCGTGCATGAGTTCTCCCGATTCGAAGGACTGTCGCGAATCGAATGTGGCCGGGCGCGGCGTGAAGCGAAAGAAACAGAATCACCGGCAGCCCCACAGTGCCTTGCCAGCGCTTCTCGACCTCGCGAGAGACGAGATTCTGTCAAACGCAAAGCCCCGAAGCAAGCCGGCGTCCGGACGTCGCGCACCTCGCGCGAAACGCGCATCCGATGAACCACAGGCCGAGTTAGATCCCTTTGCTCTTGCGTCTCAGTGCCGCATCCCGAGGCTCACAATTTTTTGGATGAGCTCGGGATATGTGATCCCCGCCGCTGCCGCCGCATCTGCCACTTCCTCGCCCTTGGCGAGTTCCGGGTTCGGGTTCGCCTCGAGGAAGTAGAAGCTTCCATCTACCGCCAGTCGATAGTCGATCCTCGCGTAGCCCTTAAGCTCAAGCACCCGGTACGCGCGCCGCGACGCGCGTTCCAAAACCTTGTGTTGCTCAGGCGTAAGCTCCGCCGTGACAACTTTGACCTGCCTTTTCTTTTGATAGTTCGGGTCGTGCTTCAGTTTTGCGGTGGCAATCAAACGCTCCCCCTCCGCGAGATTCCCGACCACCAACTCCTGCGGCGGCAGTACCTGCAAGCGCTGGTTCCCGATCATTGCGACGTAGACCTCTCGTCCTTCAATGAACTCTTCGACGAGCGCATGGGTTTCGGCATGCTCATGTACGAACTTCACGCGTTCGGCCAGCTTCTCTTCACTGTGCACGATTGAGGCCTTCGCGATCGCGAGGGAGGCTTCTTCATTCAAAGCCTTCACAATCATCGGAAACTTGAGCCCGCGCTTCAGCCGAGGTTTGAGTCCGCGTCGCACCACAAAAAATCGCGGTCCCTTCACGCGGTGGTATGCCATCAACTTGTTGGCGAGAGATTTGTCGCGGGTAAGTACAAGGCCGCGAGGTCCGCAGCCGGTATAGGACGCTCTTAGCAATTCGAGGTAGGCCACAACATTGTGATCGAACAGCGCGGTGTCCAGAAATTCTTCAAGTAAATTGAAGACGACGTGCGGTTTCCATCTCACAATCGCCGAACGAATGGGGCGCAGGTCATCGCTCACGCCAAGTTGACGTACTTCGTGCCCTAGTTCACGCAGGGTATTCACGACGTCGCGCTCACACTTCGTGTCGTGAATCTGCTGGTCCGTCAGTCCTTCGAGCGACTCCGGAGCCATCAAGTCTTCGTGAGACAGGACCAATACGCGCCGAGGTTTCATCGAAATCGAGCCTCCAGCACCGCGACTACATCGCGTGCCACTCCCGCCGTTGATAGACAAATTCGACACTTCTTGCGGAAACCAAGACGGCAAGATCGTTGATCAACTCGTCTGCCGGCGTGATCGCGCGCAGTTTGAGTTTTCGACAGCGCGCGATCATTTCGCTTAAGACGAGGTCGATCGCGTATTCGTGGCGTCCGGTACAACGCGCGACCTGATGTCGAATACGCACCCGGGTGCGGGTCAAGAACGCGGCAGCCGTCGGCGAAGCCTGGGATGCAGACGCCGAAAACAAGCGTCGGAGATCGGCGTCGTAGACATGACTATCCATGCCCTCGAAGCGTTCATGCTTGTGGGCATAGTACTCACCCAGCGTTTGCCGCAAGCGCGGCAGGTGTTCGGGGCGCGCCCGACTCCGGAAGGCCGGCTTTTTGTCGGCGACTTCGCTCATCAATTCGTCGAGGTATACAAGCTTCTTCAACGCATGCCAGCCCTTGTAACGCGACTTCCAATTTGAACGTGGCGTGAGCCATTCCGCGAATGTCTCGGCAAAGTCTTCGTCCGGATGCGCCTGGGCATACCAATAGTCTAGGTGGAGTACGTAGCGGCGGCTCGAAGGATTTGGGCAGTAAAACTCGGGATAGGGCTGGGACGAACGACCAAAATGCTTCTGCCAGCTACGGCGCCGATGGAGGCGAAAGGCATGTTCGACCGCGTGGCCCACTTCGTGCCGCAGAAGCTTGAGACAGCTCTTGCGGGTGGCTCCTTCCGCTTCGAGCATCTGGTGCCTTTCGAGCCGAATGAGCCGCGGATGTGCGAGATAGAAAGGTACGGCCACACCGGGCACGCCTTGCGGCGAAAACCATTCTTCCGACAGCCAGAAATGCGGATTGACTCGCAAGCCTTTCGCGAGCAATTCACGTTTCACCTGTTCGATCAGCCCTGCAACCCAACTGTCTTCTAGGCGTAAGGGTAGGTCGCACAAACGCACCTTCAGCAGCGCGTCGTCAGAAAGATGTGTCCATGCTTCTCTGTTTTGAGGGTTGCGTCGCGCTGCCAAAAAACGATCTCCACTGTCCAGCCAATTTCGGAGGCCGAAGATTAGCGTTGACCACGGCACAAGCGACCACATCGATTGCTAATCAAGCAGGAACTTACGCTTTGAGCCTCACCTCGATTGCCACTCCGATCCGGAACTCCGTCAAGTGGCGATCGTCCTCTCACTAATCTCTCGCGCCGTAGTCTCTCAAGAGTTTTCGAAGAGACTCTGCCCTGGCTGCCCGGAGCGTCGTATCTCCGGGTGGAGCCAGATTGGGATCTGCGCCCCGTTCGAGCAGGACCCGCACATTGTCCTCTCGACCGAGAACCACGGCGTCATAGAGCGGGCTGCGCCCGGACGCATCGAGGGCGTTCGGATCGGCGCCTCGGTCAAGGAGTAAAGAGGCAACGTCGCTCCGCTTGGCTTCGGCTGCGACATGGAGCGGCGACTTTCGATCCCAGGTGGGAAGCGGTGCATTCGCGTTCCCGCCTTGGTCCAGAATGACCCGCACGGCTTCGAGATGTTCGTTCCGGATGGCCTCGCCCATCGGCGCCGCTCCGGCGGGACTGCGCTGCGACAAGTCGGCTCCAGACAAGAGCATTTCTTCGAGTTCTTCAGCGCGACCAAGTCGTGCCGCCGCCGACACCGTCAGCGGATGACCCGCGTCGACATACACGTCAACCAAAGCCTCACTTCCATACTGGAGCGCGTGTTCGAGAGGAGGCATGTCGCTCCCGTCGCCAATCGCCGGGTCCGCTCCATTGTTGAGCAATACACGCACGAGTTCAGGATCGCGACGTTGGTTCGCGGCGTAGAGCGCACTCGCTTTTTGAACCTCTGAATTCTCACCGTGCTCAAGCAGCGCTTCGACGACTTCGCCCTGCCCCGCCCTGGCGGCGGCCGCTAACGCCGAGCCATGTCGGTTCGATTCAAGTCCAGGGTCTGCGCCCGCCTCAAGCAAAGCCAAGAGGACGTCCGTTTGACCCGACGTCGCCGCAATATGCAACGCCGTGCGCCCCGCTTCATCTCTCGCATTTACGTCGTTGCCCGATTCGAGCATCGAGGTGATGGCCTTCAGGTCGCCCACCCTTGCTGCCAATGCGAGCGAATCGGTCTCGCCACTCACCCGGCGCAAAGTTGCGATGACGCCAACGTCTTGGCGTGTTGCACCGACGGCGATCGCGAGTGCATCCTGCCCATCTTCGGTCATCGTTCGCGGGTCGGCACCCGCTTCGAGTAGCGCCTTCACGAGGTCAGCCCGCCCGAGTTTCGCTGCCGCGTGAAGTGCATTCCAACCGTCTTCGCCTTGTGCGTTGGGGTCGGCACCGCTTTGCAGCAGAAACTCGATTGCGCGGGCGTCGCCCTTGATCACAGCGTGCATGAGTGGCGATCGCCCACCTCGCCCGGTCGTTGTATTTGCGTTGGCGCCGAACCCGAGAAGATATGCCATGACGTTGGTGTCTCCACGCGTGGCAGCTACGAGAAGTCGACGATCAAGTTCGTTCTGGCTTGGGATCGGATAACTTGCATCAAACGCCGTGAGGTCCGAGAACGAACCACTGCCGTCGGCTTGCGTGACCCAGGTGATCTCCACTCCCTCATCCGTCAGCCCATCGACACGAACCAACGCGTGGTGTCCGAGTGTCGTTTCGATGAAGAACGCGTTGCCCGGAGCTATTTCAGACGCAGACAGAAGCGAGATCGGCTGCAGACGTGGTCGCAGATCGCGCCCCGCCAAGAAGCGCACAGGCCCTTGCCCGAGCCTTGCAGCCTTGCCCGACGCGATCACGAGCATGCCGGTGCCGTGCTGTGCATAGGCGAGGTCCCCAGCGGTATGAACCCGCGCAACGAGGGGACCCAGTTTCTTTGCCGAGAAAACCGACGACAGTTCGGGACCAACCGAGAACTGTCCATTCGACAAATGAAGAACGTTTTTCGAACGCGGAGGTTGGGCGCCCTCTGGATTCGTTGACGGAGCGGGGCGCTCGAAGTCCAGAGGAGGGATTCTGGCCGTCGCGATCGCCGGCGGCCCAGCCGCGGCAATGACCTCAACCCATTCCATCGTGTAGCCCTGGCTCGTATTTTCGCCCCGTCCCCAGCTCAATTGAATTTCGCGCGCGCTCCGCGCCACGACACGCCCGAGCACCGTCTCACCATTTCGAATTCGAACGGCGAACCAAGTCCCTGGGTTGAGCTCCGCGCCCTTCAGAAAGTCGCGTGATTCGAGCTTGCCCTCAAGGGTCCGAAGAACATCTGCGGTTGGCGTGACAAGGCCGAGCGACACAGCAAACCCCGAAGCCACGAACAATAAGCCGTTGTCTGCATCTTCGTATGCAACGTCGCCTAGCTTCGCGAGTGCAATTTTGAACTCCGCTTCGGTTGCAAAACCTTGCGGTGGCGGGGCTAATGCAAGCTCGCGCGAGATCATGTCGAGCACCGCCGGGACTCGGCGGTCAAGCTCCGGGAGAACACGATCGTGCGCAACCGGCGCCGCGGCGATTGCAGTCGTCACCCAAACAAAAACGACAAGCGCCGATACAAGCGTGATGCGTGTCGCAGAACGACCGCAAATCATGGCGCGACGTTCACCTCGACGTTCGAAGAACTCGGGGCCGAATAGCCCAAAGTTTGGTTCAAGAACTGATAGACAGTCGCCTCCGTTTCACCACTCGAATTTCCCGAGGCGCCTTGTACGTCACCACCCCCGTTCTTGAACAAGAACCAGTTGGGTTCGGCGTACGGCATCAAGGCGCCACTGAACGTATCGACAGGCATCGCAACGTTGAACGTGCGGTCTTCGAGTAGCGTGTCGGCGAAGAAATTGTCTTCCCACAATTGAGAGTTCACGGCCTGGGTGCCGCCCCCGCCCGACGTTGCGTGGACGCCGCCCTCTGCAGTAAATGCACTTCCGGGCGAAGTCCCAACGATGAATGGCTCCGATTCGCTCGGGACAAAAATAGTTGGCAAAGCAAACGACGTGTAGTCGATGTCGGTCCAGGGAGATTGGCCAAAGTCGGGATTCCCTGCAATTTCGTACCCAACGCTCCAGACTTCACCCCCCACGAAGTTGGTCGCACTCCCATCCGGACCCAAGATGCTCGCCGATTGGTCTCGCGCCATCACCGCATCGATTGAAAACGGAAATAGTTGGCCAACGGGGGTTGTGCCGGGGTGGATGCTGTCGGAGACAATGTCCAGCGTGGAATCCAAGATGGCGTCTTCCACGAGGGTGAGCGTCTCGACCTGGGCTGTTCCTGCGACGGCGACCCGCGCCATTCCCGTCATGGTGGCGGTCACGATGCCGCCCTTCGAATCGAGCTGAGAAAGCCCGCCGTTACTGCCCAACGTCGGCCCCGAAAACTCAACCTGTACGATCGCGTCGTGCTCGAGTCCGCCGCCGACGCTCTGATTGCCAATTAACGTGCTGCCCACGAACGCGTTGTCGCGAGACGCCGCATCCGGAATCACTTGCGCGAGGAACGCCGGACGATGCACGTCGCCGCGGGGCAAGGTGCTGTCCTGCAGCCAAACCGCGACCGTATTTTGCACCGATGTGCTGTCGTGGTAACTGAGGTGATCGAACGGAACGTTGGTCGTTCGCGCGGGAAGCGTCTGGCTCCATGTGGGAACGACGGCATCGCTATCGCCTATCCCCGAATCCAAGATCGACATCCACGGGAAGTAGCGCTTCTGGGCCGTTAACAAACCACGCGTCGGCTCAAGGTCATAGAACAAGTTCAACAGGGGAATCAACAGGAAATTGATTTGGTTGTCGGTCCCAACGATTGAGCCGTAAGCCACGTCGTCACGGAATGGCGCGGTGCCGTTGAGAACGCCGAGCACTTCGGATTCGTGGGTCATGACCCGAAGCGCAGGGACTACGTCTTCGGGCACCTCCCCGTCTTTCCAGCGAATGAAGCCGAAAGCATCGATGGTTTCGAGCGTGCCCTCCATCGATAGGAACGGGGAAAAGAACTGGCAGTCCGCCGCCGCGATGACCGGGTCGGTCAGCGTTTGGACATTCATGTTGGTCACCGGCGTTCCGCGATGAGGCGTGCCAAGGGTAATCAGCTTACGAACGTCGTCGCCATAATCGATCGCTTGCTCGACGTACCACCGCGAGAGCAACCCACCGTAACTACTCCCCAGGATGTCAGCCTTTTGAACGGCAATCTTTTTACCCGCGTGGGCGGTCGCATGCCCGGTACGAAAGCGGTCCAGCGCTTCAGCAATACCGACCCCGCCAGGAACCCCACCGCGCACGTACGCGTACGAATCGTGGATGTCGCCGTTGCCGCCGTAGTCCGGCGCACCGCTGTTGTATGAACCGCCGGAATGATCGACGGCGTAAGATTTGAAACCGCGATTGTTGCGGAACTCTGCTTCAAAGGCGGTCCACGTACTGGCGTTCCCATTGATGCCATGGACCATCACGACTGGGGGTTTTACGAGGTCGATTGATTTTGAAACCACGATGTCACAGTCGGGCGCGGCTTCGATGAGGACCGCAACTTCAACTGGACGGTCCGCCGCGGTGTTGGGGCCCGTTGTATCGAATTCGAGAGGCGGCGTGTAGAGTTCTTCGTACTTCGCACCTGGAAACGGTTTCTTATAGGTGCCATCGGCTTCGCTTACGGGAAGACCGGCTTCAAAGCTGCCAGCCCCGTTGACGTGGCCCCAAATGACATCGTCGCTGCTTCCGGAAAGCGTCAAATGCAATTGCGCGCCAACGATCACGTTGCCCGGCCCGCTTCCCGCCAAGGCATCTGTCGCGACGCCATCGACTTCACCCACAATATCACCGGACTCGTCTTCAACGCTGAATCCGAGGTTTGGAAGTGACGCAACGACTTGGATCCGCGTCGCAGCGCCGGCGTGAACCTGGCTCGCTACCAAACATGAAAGCGCCAATGCAGCGACGGCTTCCCCAACAATGGATGTCAAACTTCGTCTACTCATGAAGCACCCAACCGAGGCTGGCGCTGAGACAAAACCCAACCGCTCGTCAAGACGAGCCCCAGCAACGTGATGCCGGCAACGGCGCCGAGCCCTGGTACAACGGCGGAGGCCAGTTTGCCCGGAACCGAATTCGCGTTCATCGGGTCGCTACCAAACGCAACTTCAAGAGCGTCCGTCACGCCGTCCCCGTCTGTGTCCACACCACCGGGATCCGGCGCTGGCACACCGACGCCAACCTCACCCTGCGCGGCAGCTGCGGAAGCGACGACTTCGAGAGGGATCCTCAAGATCACATCAGTGGGAGTTCCATTCTGCAATCCACCCAGGGTGACTTGGATGTCCCCAGTC
>JASDVE010000046.1:0-8554 GCA_041891195.1 Myxococcota bacterium
TTGTGCTGATCCAAGCCTCGTGGTCTCCGCAGTGGAAGAAATGCTGCGTTGGACGTCGCCGGTGGTTCAGTTTGCGCGCACCGCCGTAGAAGACTTTGAGCTAGGTGGACAGAAAATTCGAGCCGGTGAGGACGTCGGCATGTTCTATCCGTCGGCGAATCGAGACGAAGAGGTTTTCGACGAGCCCTATCGTTTCGACATCACACGCTCACCGAACCACCATCTCGCGTTTGGTGGCTACGGTGCGCACTTCTGCCTCGGTGCAAACCTCGCGCGGTGGGAGCTTCGCGCAGCGGTTCGGTCTCTGCTTCCCATTCTTCCCGACATGGAACTGGCAGGGCGCGAAGAGCGAGTTCCCCATCTGCATGTGCCGGCAATCCAGCGCTTGCCTGTTCGTTACACCGGGAACTGAAAACCGGTTAGGCATTCTCTTGCCAATCGGCCACGAGCGTTTCGATCGTAACGTCAGCGACGACCTTCAGGTCTTCGTCGAGGAGTTCGTAGAGCCGACCGTCAGCGCAGTGGGCACCAAAGAAAGCGAGTCCGCCGGCTTCGCCGCCGCGTTCAAAGTGCGGACGCTGATCGTCGCCAACGCTTAAGGCGTAGTCGCCGGCAGTCCGAACTTTGTGCTCGCCCGGAGATCCGTCCGCAAGCACGTCGGTCAAGTGTTGTTCTCCGTCGATGACGAGCACCGTGGTGGTGGCCGTGTGTCGATGCAGTGGACAATGCCCGCCGTCCCCCGCCCAGCGCACCATCATGTCGAGGGTGCCGGCCGCGACGTCATAGCCGAGAACCGTGTAGTCGTGGCGCACCTTATAAGAAAGGTCGGGAGTTCCGACGACTTCGCGCCATTGGTACAGGCTTGGGTCGAATGCGTTCTGGTCCATGGGGGGCCTCTTCGGTTTGAAACACGTTCTGATGAAGATCGTGTAGCGCGAGTTCGGATGGCTGTAAAATCGAGCGATTCGTAACCGTGTCCGTAGCGCAGCCCCATCGTTCGTCCCTCGCCGAGAACGATTTCACGGACACAGCTTTCGAGCCACAACCACACGTGTTGCGGCGACCAGGTGATGCGCGACCGCGCCGTGAGAACCCGTGCGATTGCTTCATCGCGATCGAGTGCGGAGCGGAGTTGGCGCCGACCTTCGAGCAGGGTTTCGAGCGCGTGGCCCGGACGTCCACATTTCGTTTCGAGAGACGCGGACATTCGCCATGCATCGTACGGAGTAGGGAGCATTCGCATGGTTTCACAGAAGATAGAGAGCGCCCATTCGGCGTGTTTCTGCTTTACAAGCCAACGACCTGCCATTTGAAACGGAGGCTGCGCTTCAAAATTGCGACCCTCAAGAGCAAGAAGGGGAGCAAGGTGGCTTGCGGCTGCGGCGCCGCGCTTCCGTGTGGAGTGATCGGAGTTCGTTTTGCTGCTGGTGAGACAATTCGTGCATTCGGGGAGTCTCCCGCCATCTGATCGATCGCCAATGTTCACGACAACAATCGTGACGGGTGCCACGGTTTCGCTGAATCGGGGCGAGTGTCTGGGCCTTGGCGCGTCCCGAAGAATGGAACACGCAGCTTTGGCGCAGAATCGGTGGTGAAGGATTGCAGCCCGCGTGAGGTCACGTGCGGTATAGTCGCGGTCTTTAATCCGGGGGCGGTCCGGCTGGGTCGTTCGCCTGACTCGCAAACCGCATGGAAGCTATTCCAAGGAAGAGCGTGAGTACAATCCATTCCAACTCATCTGAGTCTCGTATTTCCGTCGACGAAGCCAAGCGGCTCGTTCAGCACGCTCTCGACGACGGAGCGATAGACCCCATTGCAGCGGGGCGTCTCGCCGCAAGTTTGGGCGACCCGGCCGTGTTCGAGGTCATCCTTGAGGGGGCCGCGGAAAGCAAACGTCGCGGCAAGGGCGACGTCGTCACGGTTTCGAAAAATATCTTCATTCCGCTGACCAACCTTTGTCGCAATCGCTGCAACTACTGCACGTTTGCGAAGCAACCCGACAACCCAGACGTGCACAACTTCGAGCTCGACGAGGTTTCGATCGCAGTCCAAGGTGGAGCCAAAACAGGTTGTATTGAGGCGCTTTTTTGTCTCGGTGACAAACCTGAAATCGCGTATCGCTATCATCGCGATTGGTTGGCTGAACGCAATTGGGGCACGACGACCGATTGGCTCGAAGAGTCGTGCGCCGTAGCGCTGGACAATGGCATGCTGCCCCACACCAACGCGGGCATCATGGATCAAGACGAAATGGCGAGGCTTCGCCCCTATAACGCGTCGCTCGGGTTGATGTTGGAATCGACTAGCCAGCGCCTGCGGGAAAAAGGCGGCCCGCACTTTCACGCGCCAGACAAAGAACCTTCTCGGCGTATACGCATGCACGCCGAAGCGGGCGAACTCCGTATCCCGTTCACGAGTGGCTTGTTGCTCGGCATCGGCGAAACCGACGAAGAGCGCGTCGATACCTTGTTTGCGATCCACGAATTGCACGAGCAGTACGGCCACATCCAAGAAGTCATCGTCCAGCCGTTTCACCCCAAGCCGGACACCAGCATGAAGGACGTAAAACCGATCGACGATCGTGATGTTGCGGGCTGGGTCGCGATCGCGCGTCTGATCCTCGGCAGCGAGATGAACATTCAGGCGCCGCCAAACCTCGCACCTGCGGTCCTCGAAATGTTGTTGCGCTCTGGTCTGAACGATTGGGGCGGTGTCTCACCCGTGACCGTCGATTTCATCAATCCCGAAGCACCGTGGCCTGCGCTTGAGCAACTTCGCAAACGCACCGAAGCCGCGGGGCAGGTGTTGCGTGAGCGCCTTCCGGTTTATCCCAACTACATCGCCGCGGGCCGAGACTGGTTCGACGAAAGAATTTGGGACGCAATGCCAAAGTTCATGGATCCCAAAGGCTATGCCCAGAAGAATTTGGGCAGTGGCTTGGAGACTTCGTAATGCTCGAAAAACTATCCGCGTCGTTAAGCCCCGAGGTTGCCTCCATCCTCGATGCGGCGCTGTCGGAGCGCGAAATTTCTACCGCCGACGCCGTTGTGTTGCTCAAAGTCGATGGGCCGGACCTGCACGCCCTTCTCCAAGCAGCGGACTTGGCGCGCTACGAAGACGTGGGCGACGACATCACCTACGTCGTCTGTCGCAACATCAACTTCACGAACGTCTGCTACGTGGGCTGTTCTTTCTGCGGGTTCGCGCGTCACGCCGACGAACCGGACGCCTACGACCGAACCGACGAAGAAATGCTGGCGAAGTGCGCGGACGCGGTTGCGCGCGGTGCGACCGAAGTGTGTATTCAGGGTGGGATCCATCCCCAGCGCGACCACAATCACTACCACCACATTCTGAAGATCATCAAAGCGGTTTATCCCGACCTTCACATCCACGCGTTTTCCCCCGAAGAAATGGACCACGGCCACAAGAAGAGTGGAATGCCACTCACCGAGTATCTGCAATGGCTTGTCGACGCAGGGCTTGGAACGATGCCCGGCACCGCCGCCGAAATTTTGGACGACGACGTTCGCAACGTGCTCTCGCCGAACAAACTCAAGACCGATCGCTGGGTCGAAATCGTGCGCGCCGCGCATTCGATCGGGCTGCGTTCGACCTCGACCTTGATGTACGGACACATTGAATCGCCGGAACACATTGCGAACCATCTCGACTTGTTGCGCGGTATCCAAAAGGACACCGGCGGCTTCACTGAGTTTGTTCCATTGGGCTTCATTCACGAGAAGAACACCCTTTACAACTACATGGGCGCGCGCGCCGGTGCGACGACGAACGAAGACCTGCGCATGGTTGCCGTCTCGCGGCTCTTCCTGCGACCGTGGATCACCAATATCCAAGTGTCTTGGGTGAAAATGGGAATCAAGCTCGGACAACGCGCGCTTTGTAGCGGCGCGAACGACTTCGGCGGCACATTGATGGAAGAATCAATTAGTCGAGAAAGCGGTTCCGATCACGGAGAGAACACGCCGGCGGAAGACTTTCGGCGCTATGTCCGGGAGATCGACCGCACGCCCGTCGAGCGGAGCACGGTGTACAAAGTGCTGCGACGCTTCAAAAATCCGGCCGACGATCCACCGTCCCTTGAACCGCAGACCAACGTCGAGATTGCGGGCCCCGAACGATTTCGCGACGGGTCGCGGGTGCGCGAGGTCAACCTTCCGACCCCCGTGCTGACGAACCACTGAGCGCGTTGATTCGGTGCTAGCCGATTAGGCCGATTTCTCTCAACCGCTGGGTGAGAAATTCGGCCGCTGTGATGGTTGGGTACTTGGGCTGTGCTCCGGGCTCGACGAAGCTGTCGCGTACGCTCAAGTCGCAGGACGGAAATGGGTGTGCGAAGTAGGGCAGCGAGTAGCGATGCGCTTCAGCGGTGTGAGGCGCAGCAATCACTCGATGCGTCGCCGAAGGCACGACATCGTTCGTAATTCTGGACAACATGTCGCCGGCATCGACGATGATTTCTCCTGGGTGTGCGGGAACCGCCAGCCATTCGTCTTCGCGCGTCAAGATTTCGAGTCCATCGCCCGTGGCTTCGCAGAGTAGCGTGATGAGGTTGATGTCTTCGTGGGGTGCGGCGCGCATTGCGGCTTCGCTTTGAAGCACGACCGGTGGATAGTGAAGGGCGCGCAAGATGCTGTTGCCGTCGGTGAGCATTCTCGCGAATGCGTCCCGGGGTAAGTCGAAGCTCAGCGCGAGACTTTCGAGGAGTGCGACCGCGCATCGATCCAAGGCCTCGTAAAGATCGAGACACGCTCGCCGCAAGGGGGCCGCATCATTTGGCCACAGGTTGGGCGGGTACTCGGAAAAGTACGCGTGACTCGGGTCGAGTTCGCGCCCGACATGAAAAAATTCCTTGAGGTCCGGGGTCGCTTGATCCTTCGCATGTTCGACGCCAACCGGCGTGAAGCCGCGTTGTCCCCCGACAACTCCGGAGTAGCCGGTCTTTTCTTCGTCATCCCGCGCGAAGAATTCTTCGAAGCCTTCGTACACGCGCCGAATGAGATTTGCATCAATCTCGTGTCCCACGATGCGAACGAAACCAAACTCTGTGAGCGCGTGGCGCAGGGACGCGTTGAATTGCTTGCGGCGCACATCGTCCTTCGACCGAAAGTCTACGAGGTCGAGGAGGGGGACGGCACTCAAGCGGCCACGGGCTGAACGCTCGGTTCTTCGACGTAGGTCGACGAGAGCAGGGTGATCCATTCCGGGTCTCGCACCGGTTCCGCCGGAACGTCAGTCGCAATGCCCCTTCGCTTCAGGTCGTCGGCAAAACGACGCCAAACCTCATTGATCGATATGTCATTGTCGTGTTCGACAAAGCTTCGCTCTTCTGCGACGTCTTTGAAGACATACGCCTTCCACGAAATGCTAATCCGCAGTTCTGCATAATCGAACTCGGCGCGGGTCTTGCCCTCGTCTTCGATGGTCCACGTCGAGCCGCTTTGATGGGTGAGCTTGGCGTCGCGCGTAAGTCCTGAGATCAGCCCTTGGTCGGTTTGTCCGGTTGGCCGCACGCGGTGAAACATTCGATCGTTGTCGCCCACGACCGCTGTATTGAAGATGTGGCCTTCGTGGCTCTTGGGCGCCGCGTCTTTGCCGTTGGGCCAGTAGTCAAAACCGCCGTCGCTGCCTTGATAGAACCAAGCCACGGTCGTAGCGATTTGAATTCGCTCAGCCTCGAACAGGCGCGAATGATTCATCGTCGTGAGCAACCAGACCGGATATTCGGTTCGGTTGATGCCGCGAAACTCCGGGACGTCGATGTGTCCCGGGCCTTGAGCAAACGGTAGTTGCCACGTGAGATTGCTGTAAACCGAAAAGGGTCGGACGATGTCTGCGCCGAAAATTTCGCGGGCGGCTTGGGTGAAGCCTTCATGATGAAGCAAGGGCTCCACGCCTTCGATCAGAGGCTTGTCGTAAGCCCAGTCGCCGCGAAACACCGGCGCGATGAACATGGGTTTGGCTCGACTCTTTTCGCCGGCGGTCGCTTTGAACTCTGCGTCGTCAGTGAAATAGCGCTGCACCGGTGCATAGGGCGCGTTTGTTTCGACAAGACGCTGTACCAACGAGGGGGCGTCGAGTACGGAATCGATCTGAATTGGCGGATAGCAGAGTTCGGCCACGGTCGTCTCCAGGTTTGAAATGGGCGGTAGTGGTCGACAAGAATAACGCCGATTGAGCGGTGCGGCGCTATTTGCGAGTCCAACCTGGAACGTCTCGTTTTGTTGCAACTGCGCCGGAAGCGATGAGTTTTTTCGTTTCCTCGTCGCTGTACCCGCATGTCGCGAGGATTTCGGCCGTTTGTTTGCCCGGGATGGGCGCTGCCGTATCCAAGTGAGTGGGAGTTTTCGAGAACGTGACTGGATGACGCAGGAGAGAAACCTCACCGTCGACTTCGTGTACAACCTTTTGTGCAAGCTCCAAGTGCTCGACCTGGGGGTCGGAAAAGACTTCGTCCATCGCGTAGACCGGGCCGCACGGAAGATCGGCTCGGTTCAAAATTTCGATCCATTCACGCGATGGGCGTGCAAATAGCTATACTTCGATGGCGGTCTGGAGTGCCTCGCGATTGGCAAGCCGAGCCGCGTGATCCGCGAATCGTGGGTCGTCTTCAATGTCTTCCCCATCGATGGCTGTTAAAAACCGACTCCAACCCAGCACCGCCGCAATATTGATGTGTCCATCGCGCGTCTTGAACGCGCCCATCGGAAAGAGGGTGGGGTGATCATTGCCGGCTTGCTGTGGCACCTCACCATCGATCAGCCATCGCGTCGCCTGAAAGTCCATGAAGTTGATCATGGATTCGAGCAAGGACGTATGCACCCACTGGCCGTGGCCCGTGCGTTCCCGGGCGAACAATGCCGCGAGGATGCCTTGGGTGAGAAACGTGCCGCTCGCCGTGTCCGAAACCGCAATGCCCGTTCGCCAGGGCCCACTCCCGGGTTGCCCCGTCACCGACATGAGGCCGCCCATGCCCTGCGCGACTTGATCGAGGCCGGGTCGATCGCGATACGGTCCTTCTTGTCCGAATCCCGAAATCGACGCGTAGATAATCTTCGGATTTTGTGCGCTGACTGCGGGATAGTCAATCCCAAGTCGTTCCTTCACCCGTGCTCGAAAATTTTCAACGATGACGTCCGCTGCGTCGACGAGTCGAAAGAAAACTTCCAGTCCCGCTTCGCTCTTGAGGTCGATCAAAATCGATCGCTTGTTGCGGTTCAAATTGAGGACGTCCGATCCGCCAAGATCTCCGCGCACGGGGCTGCTGATCTGAATCACGTCGGCGCCCATGTCGGCGAGTTGTCGCGTGCAGGTGGGGCCCGCACGGGCGAGAGTCAAGTCGAGCACGCAAATGCCCTCGAGGGCACCGGGAACGCCGGGGCGAGGCTTGTACATACTTTCGCGGTTCGGATCCGACATGGATGGGCGCCTGCTTGACTGGCGTTGAGGTTTGCCGCGCGTAGCGCTTCTTAGCTTCCCTTGAATTCCGGCGGTCGCTTTTACATGAAGGCTCGCACACCTTCAGCGAAATCGTCACTTTCGAAACATGCCGCGATTGCCAAGTCGACGCCTTCGCGATCACGTTCCGTCTTGGGCTTGCCGAGTTCGCCGGCTATGAGTTTTACGCTGCGGACTGTCAGCGGCGCGTTGCTCGCAATTTGGTGCGCCGTGTGTCGCACGTGGTCTTCGAGTTCGTCTTTGGGGAGCACGGCATTGACCAGGCCCATGCGCAGTGCTTCTTCCGCGTTGTAGCGCCGGGCGGTGAAGAGGATTTCCTTCGCGTTGCAGAGGCCGACCAGGTCGGCAAGCGCTTCGATTCCGCCCATCGCGTACCCCACGCCGAGACGTGCGGCGGGGATGCCAAAGGTCGCGTCTTCGGCGGCATATCGAAGGTCTGCGCCGAGTGAAACGGCGACGCCGCCTCCGATGCAAAAGCCGTGGATCATCCCGATCACGGGCTTGCGAACGTTTGCCAGTTCGACGAATGCGTCGCCGCCTTGGGGGGCAACCATTTCGTCGGGACCGTCGTCGGCCGCCTTGCTGAACTGCGAAATGTCGGCGCCCGAGATAAACGCCTGATCGCCGGCGCCGCGCAGAACAACAACGCGAACCCCGGGGTCGTCATCAAGTTCGATGCAGGCGGCCGCTAGCTCGGCCCACATGTTGTCCGACAGCGCATTCCTGCGTGCGGGGTGATCAAAAATGATCCATCCGGTGGTGCCATCGCGTTCGAGCAAAACATTTCCGGGCATAGGCGCGGAGTCTAACACCTTGCCGGGGACGCTTTGCCGTCGGGGCCTTGCGTACGCATCTTGATCCGCGGGGCAAAGGCGCAATTCGACGGGGCTGGTACGATGTCATGCCGGCCGTGGTCACCATGTCTACTGCTGGGTTTGGCCGCGAGTGCTGCCCGCGGCCCGGGAGTTTTGAATTGCGATTGATCTTGTGTCTCGTCTCAGTGCCTTTGCTCCTCGGCGTTACCTCGCCCGCGTTCGCATGTGATTGCGAAGGCACCCTTACAACGCAGTTCGAA
>JASDVE010000047.1:0-2709 GCA_041891195.1 Myxococcota bacterium
GGGGGGGCGAGCGTGATCAATCTCGCATCGATGTCTTCGTTCTTTGCCGTTCCCATCGTACCGGGCTATGGCGCCGCAAAGGCGGGCATTGTCCAAATGACGAAGAACCTCGCGGTCTCTTGGGTCAATGACGGCATTCGTTGCAATGCGATCGCTCCGGGGCTGATCAAGTCGAACATGACCAAAGTGATGGTGGGCATCGATGCCCTTGAACGTCCCCACCTCGATCGTACGCCGATGAACCGCTGGGGGACGCCCGAAGACATCGCGCCTGCAGCACTGTTTCTATCGAGTCCCGCGGCGAGTTTTATTACCGGGCAAACGTTGTGCGTAGATGGCGGCTACAGCGCCGCATAACACGAACGTGTGCCTTGGGCGTTGGATAGGAAGGGGCGTTGAGCATGTCGCGCATATCCATGGAGATGTGGGAACTCGTCGCCCGCGAATCGATTCGCGATCTTGTCGCGCGTTACAATGCAAGCGGCGACGCGGGGCGACTGGGTCCGATGATGGCCTTGTTCACCGAAGACGCCGTGGTCGAATTCCTAGGGCACGGTCATTTTCGAGGACGCGACGAAATTCGCAGGTTGTTTTCTGGTGCGACCGGTGGCGTAGTTGAGCCTCCGACGATGATCCAACACCATGTTTCGACCCACGTGATCGACGTTCTTACGCCGACGACCGCGACGGGGAGGTCATACTTCGCGGTCTTTACCACCGAGGGTGCCGACCACTGGGGGCGCTACGTGGATGAGTATCGCGAGGAGGACGGACGATGGCTGTTTGCGTCGCGCAAGATCAAGGTTGTTGGGCAAGTGCCCGGTGGCTGGGGTGATCGGACATCCCGCAGGCTTTCTCAGTAAGCACTGACCCGTGTGGTCAGGGCGTTACTGCGCACTCGTGGATTCATCGGCGGCGGATGCGATCTCGATCGTTGCCTGACTGCGCAGCTCGTCGAGGGTGCGCTGCAACGCTTCCTTTTCCCATTTGCGATGAACTTCCGCCGTGACCTTGTCTCGTATTTCGGCAAGCTGCGGGTACACGTCTGCGAGTCGCTCATGAACCCAGACCGCATGTTCGCCATAGCTTGAAGCAACGGGGCCGCTCCACTGACCGATTGGAAGCCGAGCCACGCCTTCGGCAAAGCTCGGCCCCAGGCGTTCACCCAGGCGGCGTTTCGACCACAGGGGGAGTTGCGGCTGCAACAAGAAGGGATCTCCGAGTTGGATGATTTCTTCGAGGTCACGACTGGGATAGAGGCGAGATGTCACTAGCTTCTCGACCAACTTCAGTGCGTCGTTGTGAAGCGCCGCGCCTCGTCGGTCACGACTCAAATACACTTGGGTCATTCGCGCTCGACTCGGCCGGAGGAAGTCTTTGCGGTTTGCGTCGAGGTAGGTCTGAAGTTCTTCGTCCGTCGGGGCGCGGCTACGCGCACGGTCGGCGATCACGAGACGGACGCGTTCGAGCAAGCGCCGCCGTACGACGATGTCGTTTTGGTGCATGTTGAGCGCGTAGGCTTCCTTGAGCACCTGGTCGTCAGTTTTGTCTGGTGCCGCGTCGAGAAAACGCAGGTTCTGGATGAGTCGCCGTTGGACGACCGTGTCATCGCGGTCCCAACCTAGGCTACGCGCTACTTGAATAAGCAGGGCATCGTCGACGAACTGTCCGATTAAGCGCCCGCGTTCCTCTTCATTGGGAGCACGCCCGGTGTTGCGTTTCCATTGGTCGGCGAGGTTGGCGACATCCTCGCTCGTGACGACAACCAAAGGCGGTGGTGCTTCGCGTCCCTCACTCGTCGCGACGTAGAGCAGTCCACCGATCGCTAAAAAATGCAATAGCGGAGTGCGCAGTAAGCGGCCGATGCCCCGTGAATGTTGGGGGCGCGAGGGCGTGGTTGAAGTTTCGTTGTCCGTCACAGGTTGGGGGTGTACCAGATGGGTGAGCTCCATGCGCGTTCCTGGATGGTACGCACATGGTTTTCTGCACAGCAAGGCTCAAAGCCGTCGGGGACCGGAGCTTGTCCGTTGCAGCGGATGTGATTCGCGATGCAGAGTTTCTGGCTCCAGCGGCAGGTCGGGTTCTCGATCACCCGGGCGTAGTAGAAAGAAGGTTGGCGCGCATCGAAGTCGGGGTCGCGCCACACTCCGCAGAGCGCATCAAAGCCGCTGCCCCAGGTGTTGCATGAGTCGAGGTCAACGCCGGCGGCGTTATGCGAGTCTCCAGCCACTTCGTACAGGCGTTCGTGCATGCTCCCGTCCTCGATCCAGCCTTTGATAATTTGAATTTGTTGAAGCTTCGTTCCGGCCGTGTGCGGTGTCCCCGAATCGCGCAGGGCCGAGAGCGCGAATGTGGGCGCGGACAATGGGGTGACCGATTCGCTGCTTTCGCCGCGCTTGGGCGGTGGCGCGAGATCGCCGCCCATCGGAACGCCGCCCTCATAGCCGCGACTTACGAAATCATTTTGCTCGCAGAGATCGTCCGCGTAGTCCCAGCCGCCAAAGAGGCGGACCTGAATCCGTGGGCCGCTCGTTCCAAATGTTTCTTTACGTTTCATCGCGGCGAAGATCGCGGTTCGAGTGTTCTCTTCTGCCCAGACGCCCGCGAGACCCCCCGGGTTGAAGTCGATCGCATCGGGAAAGCCGCGGGGCAGTTCATCGCCGGGGGGTTTGCCTGCACCGCCGTGCCCCGGGTAGCTCGCGTCTTCAG
>JASDVE010000047.1:2719-4375 GCA_041891195.1 Myxococcota bacterium
GGCCATACCTGGCGCACCGAGATGCGTGTCCGTGCTCGCGATGATGCCGAACTTGAAAGGGTTGATCCCAAGTCGATCTTCAACGCGGAGCCCTTCCTTCAATACGTTGCGAACAAATTGGTTTGCAACGGGAGCGTTAGAGGAACCCGGAAGGAAGCGTCCTGAGAAACTGTTGTACTCAAGTTTTTCGAAGCGGCAGAGTTCGTCTTCTGTGCCCAGGCCGAACATGCATTCACTCTCGCCCTTGTGCTGCATGATTTCGACAAGAGGCTCGTAGTCCGCGCGACCCTGGGCTTCAGCCTTGCCGATCGGTGTGCCGTCGGGCAGGCGGTTCCGGAACATCCGTCCCGCCGAAAGGTTTGAGTTGTGGGGGATGACCAGTACGTCGCAGCCGGTGCCCGCTTCGCGACAAGTTCGTGCGAGGCCCGACCAAAAGTCAACGAGTACCGGAGCCTCAATAAAACTCAGGGGCAAGTCGGGGACGACGTCGTTTTCGAAGACGACATTGCGGTGATAGTTGGCGCCGGTGCCAATGGCTCCAGTCCACTCGTAGGCGTGAAAACTCGTGAAGCGACAAGCGGAGCTTCGGTCGTATGACGCTTCGGTGGCTTCGTGATTTTCGGTCCATGGAATGCGCGCGCCTTGACGGCAGAGCTCACCTTCTGGACCGCAGAAGTCGTGCCGGTAGCCACTGCTCGCGACGTAGTTGCTCCAGAAAAAAGATACCCGCGGCCATGTCCGGTAGATGCGACAAACCAACGAGTCATAACCCTGCATCTCGGGAGAATTGCAAATACGGGTTTCGCCGAGCAATTCCGCGTGGTCTGTCACCGCAGCGAAGTCGAGGGGACGATCGAGCTGAATGGTTCTCATCGGTCGCCCGCCGTCGTCGAAGGGCTGGATACCGATGCGTTCCCCCCAGGCAAAACGGTAGGCGTCGGCCGGGTGCGCTCGGGTGCCCATCGTACTCGCGTCGAGGGAAAATCCGGTGTGGACATGGAGGTCACCGAATAACGCGCGTTTGTTGGAGTCGCGATCGGCGCAAGCCTCGCGCTCTTTGGTTCCTTCGACGAATGGGTCGGCAAGGGCTTGGAATGGAAGTGTGAGGAAGGCGGCGAGTAACCACGCGACGAACGACAAGTTGCTGAACAACAACGTCACGGGAAAAGAAGGTTGCAGGGGCACGCTTGGGGCAAATCGAGTCAGCGATCATTTCACTTCTAAGTAGGACGCTTCTTCAGCGTACAAGGTCATGTGGTTGGAGTGGGATTCGGGTCGGCGGGGCTTTTTACGCGTTCGATCCAATAGCCCTCTGGGTCCGTCACGAAGACGCACGACTTGTCGTCCGGTGTTCCGACCTGAGCCTCTTGCATGACGCGTCCGCCCTCAGCAACTCCATCGCGACTGACTTCTGCAATCTCGTCGATGTTAAAGGAGAAATGCGTGAGGCCCATACGGTTCTTCTCGCGCGGCACGGTTTCGCGGATTGGATCGGGTTCGGCGTCTTTGACTCTGCCGGCTGTCGAGTTAGCTTCGCCGTTCAAATCAAGATGATGATGCCGGGTGAAGCCAAACACATCCCGATCGAATGCAGTCGAGCGTTCAAGGTCTGAGACGCAGATCCCGCTGTGCGAAAAATGTAGTACCGGCATAGCT
>JASDVE010000047.1:4385-8548 GCA_041891195.1 Myxococcota bacterium
CTCCTCCGCGCCGCATACTAGCAGCCCGCTGGGAGAGTCTGGCAGTCGTCAAAGACGTGACGTTCTCCGTCGGATCTTTCGATTGCAAAACTTGGCTGTAGCTGGACTACAGGCGTCTCCGCCTCCGCCGAAACTCTCGCAGCTGAGTCGGCGATACATCCGTAGTGGGCCGAAGTGAGGATCAAGCCAAGGGCTGGCGGTCGCAAGGGCGTCAAAACGTCGGTTAGAGCAGAGGGTAAATTGCGGCACCGATCGCGAGCAAACTTACGACGGGAACCGTCTTCAAGTTGGCGTCGAAAGCAGGACGAAGGCCATCGCGACGGCAACCAGAGCGGACTGCGTTCGCTGGTCTCGAATCCTGCGACCGCGTGAGCGAGGTCGTCGTTGCCAAGGTCTTCGTTGGTGCTGATCTGTGTTGACATCGAACGGCAACCCCGCGCGCACCTCTCCTTCGTGAGACGCAGGCCTTAGCAAAAGACCACCAGCTCAATAAAAGTGAAGAAAACCCGGTCGCGAAAAGCTTGCGCTTGTCCTCGGCTTCAAGTGCGTGATGGATTGATACAAAATGCTTACATCGTGAACGCAGCATGCATGCCGACCGATGAGGCGAACTACTTGTCTTGAAACACGGGCTTTCGCTTTTCGAGAAACGCCGTCGGTCCTTCCCTCGCGTCGGCTGATGAAAACACGGGCATGCCACAGGGCATCTCCTTCTCATCAAAGGCTTGTTGTTCGGGTAGGCCGAAGCTGTCTCGCACCGACTTCAAAATTGCGCGCACCGCGATGGGGCCGTTGCCCGCGATGACTTCGGCAATCTCACGTGCCTTCACAAGTGCCTGGCCGTCGGGAACGACATGGCCGACCAATCCGAATTCGAGGCACTGCCGGGCGGAGTAGTCCGCGCCGGTGAGAAGCATTTCTAGGGCGATGGTATAAGGAATCTGTCGTGGCAAGCGGACGGTAGACCCCGCCATCGGAAAGAGGGCCCTGCGCGCTTCGGTCACGCCGAACACTGCGCTCTCCGCTGCAACTCGGATGTCAGTGCCCTGTAAAATTTCGGTTCCGCCCGCCAAGGCGAAACCTTCGACCGCGGCGATGACGGGCTTTGTCGGCCGGTAGGTCTTTAGCCAGCCGTCCATAATGATGTTGGGCTCTGTCTTGAGGCGCTCCTCGAATTCGTTCTCCGGGGGTGTGCCCGCAGTGAGCTTGTTGATGACGCTGAGATCCATGCCGGCGCAGAAATCTTTTCCGGTCCCGGTCAAAATGCATACGCGCAGTGCGCTATCGCTGTCTAAGGTGCGCCAAGCATCGCTTAGGCCGCAGAGAACTTCGGCGTCGACCGCGTTTTTTTTCTTGGGGCGGTTGATCGTGACCGTGAGGACGTGGCCGTCAATTTGAGTGAGAAGTGCGGATTCGGGCATGGTCGGATTCCTTTTTTTTCGGAGTGATGCAGAGCCTTATGCGCGCGGCAGCGCACGATACCGTCATTCAGTTCCGCGGGCCGCTGGAATTGTTGGGCGCGATCTGTCATCAAACCACTCGACAACCAGAAGAGGGCATGCCATTTCGTCGCCGTACGCCTGGGTACGGGGTGCGACGTAGCGCACTGAATCCCGGGCGGCGGACTGAAAACTGGACGTTGAAAACTGCGTATTGAAATCTGCGCGCTAAAGTTTGTTCGCTTAAACTTGAATGAGGATCCATGGACGCCTCCACAATCGAAATTGGAACACAGCCCCCCGCCGCATTGTTGGAACTCGCGAACAGCGTGAGAAAACTCGCCGCGACCATGATTCGCATCGACTCAAACGAATCGGAGCTTCGACGTGTGCAGGCGGAAGTCGAAGTCCTCACCGAGCGGCTCGAAGCGATCGCTCGAAAGGGGAGCGATCCTCGCATCCTCCGTTCGATCGAACCCGGCGAGAATGACATGCGGCCCTACTATCCCGCGAGCGCGGCCACGTGGCACTGCAACCCGGTCTTTCCGCCGCTCGATGTCGAGGTCGAAGGCAATATCGTACGCGGGACGCTTAACCTCGATCTCACATACGAGGGGCCTCCGGGCTGCATTCATGGTGGCGTTGTCGCATTGATCTTCGATCAACTGCTCGGTCATGCAAACGGCGCGAACGGAACCTACGGGATGACGGCAGACCTGAAGGTTTCCTATCACCGTCCGACGCCGTTATTTCGTGATCTTGCGTTCGAAGCCCAGGTAAAGCACGTCGACGGCCGCAAAATCACGACCGAAGGCGCGATCCTACTCGATGGCTCGCCCACTGCGTCGGCGGTGGGGTTGTTCGTCGACCCTGCGTTCAAAACCAGTCCGCTGCTGCCACACATCAGCGACGACCAAGTCGATCAACTTCTGGTTCACCGCGAATCGCGGAACCTGGCCGACGACGAGAGCTGACCGTCGGAAGCAATTCGATTTTGGCATTTTTACGGGTGTGTCCCCGCGCGTTGGAATTCTGCTGTGCAGCTCAAACTGACGCATCACGCACTTCGCGCAGGTAGGGGGCTTGCCCTCAAGTTCGATCGAACTGGACTCGAAACCTGTTCCAGAAGCAATCCAGTTTGGTTGGCCGGCAGATTGTGGTTGAAGGGGAAGTGCGGATGGCGGATTCGGTGGTGTTCAACTTCGTGTGTGAGCGGATCGAAGGTCTGACGATCCTCGATCGTCTCGAATCGCGGGGCACCGTCCGAAGTGCACTCAAACCCGCGGTGCGCGAACGGTGACCGCTGACCAGAGGGGTTTCGTTATCAAGCGTTTGTTGTTTCCGGAACTCGTGAATCGCAGGATCGACGGCGCCGAAGCCCAGTGTCTTACGATCGAATAACAGCTCGCGACGCTTGTAGTCGGAAGTCCCTCGGCGGAAACACCCAAGCCGTATTCGGACGATTCGGTGGCGAGCGCCTAGGCTGGACTGCGCCGTGTCTACTTTGAATTACTCCTTGAACGCTTGCACGAACTCACGTTGTTGATCGACGTCCGGCAGTTCCATCATGCAGACGAAACGATCCAAGATGTCGCCGCAGCGTTCCTTCACCAAGCGCGGTACGTCCTTCGGCTCGGCGACGATCGCAAACTCGTTCAGGATGTCGTCGGTAATGCGGTCTCCCATGGCGTCCCACTCACCCCGTTTGGACAGGATGTTGAGCTCAGGTTGGAGATCGCCCCAACCGTGCATTTCGAGGACGGGCCGATAGGCGGGGGTCGATCCGTAGAAGGCGATCTGTTTCCGGTGGACGGCCATTGAGTTCGTCATCGCTTCTTCGTCGACGCCGGTTACGACGAACACGGGGCAGGCCACTTGAAACGAACTTCGGCTGCGACCCGACGCCGCCAGTCCGCGTTCGATCGCAGGGATCGTGACTTCGCGCATGTAGCGCTCGGTGGTGAATGCGTGAGCGAGTACTCCGTCTGCTGTTTCGCCCGCGACTTCGGCCATCTTGGGGCCAACGGCCGCGAGTAGGACCCGCGGCGGTCCGTACTGAAGTTCGGCGGGCACGAACATCGGCGTCATCAAGGTGTGTTGATAGAACTCGCCTTCGAACGCGAGGGGCTTGTCTTCGTACCAGCAATCCCAGATCGCGCGCATCGCTAAAATGTATTCGCGCATTCGCGCGGCAGGGTGAGACCACGGCATCGAAAACCGTTTGGTGATATGCGGCCGAATTTGAGAGCCAATGCCAAGGATGAAACGACCCTTGGAGAACGCGTTCAAGTCGTGGGCGATGTTCGCCATGTTCATCGGATTGCGCGCAAACGCGACCGCGATCCCCGTCAGCAGTTCGATCCGTTCGGTGTGCTCGGCTCCAAGGACCAGAGGGAAGAACGGGTCCGAGGAAACCTCTGCACTAAAGGCGCCGTCGTAGCCCGATGCTTCGAGGAGTCGGGCGCGTTCGGGTACTTTGCCGAGGTCACCGAAGAGTCCGCCGTCTACCTGCATGATTGTTCTCCTTGAGTTTGTCGATGTCGTGTCTAGGCCTCGTATTGGCCGTTTCGATGTCGCTTAGTCCAAGCGAATGGCTAGAGGCCGCGCAACCTTCAAGCCTAACACCTCGTGTCGACGTCAATTGATCGGATCAGTCTCGGTGGACCGAACGGTCTAATCAACTGACTGTTGCATGCCGCTGCGCATGCTTCGCTGGACACGCGT
>JASDVE010000048.1:0-4643 GCA_041891195.1 Myxococcota bacterium
TAACAAGGTCGTCTGCACGTCGGTCATCAAGAGCCCAAAGATCACAGACAACGAAGTGATCACGATCTCGAACAACCGAAATTCCCCCGAAGAAATTCTCCGCATCATTTCCATGAACCGTGAATACACCAAGCACTACGCGATCAAACTCGGTCTCGCGAAGAACTCCAAGACTCCTCAGCCCGTGGCAATGAAGTTCCTGAATTATCTCCAAGACAAAGATCTCAAGACCCTGATGAAGAGTAGAGATGTATCCTCTGTAATCTCAAGCCAAGCACGTCGTCTTTTGATGAAGAAGGGGAAGATCTAGTGACAGAGTCTCGCGGCATACAAAACGAGATCAATGCACGCATTGTTTCCTGGGGACTCTGCGGAGCGGGGATCACCAGCAACCTCGCGATGATTCACAGCAAGCTCAAAGAAAATAATCGCGGTGCACTCCAAAAGGTGCCGACACGCATCGACCCGACGGTCGAATACGAAGTCCTGCCCATCGAACTCGGCAACGTGGGTGGCACCAAGGCGCGCATGCACGTGATCGGCGTTCCCGGCACTGCGGCCCAAGCGCCCACGCGCAAACAATTGCTCGACCGTATCGATGGCATCGTGTTCGTGGCCGACAGCCGTCAAGAATGTCTCGCGGCCAATGTCGCAAGCTTGGCAGAGCTAATGGAATTCTTGGCCGACTACGGGCATTCGCCAACCGATCTCCCGTTTGTGATTCAGTACAACAAATGCGATCTCGTCGATCCCTTCATCATTGAACGCCTGCACCGAGAAATTCGAGTTCACGGCGCCGCGGTCTACGAAGCCTCTGCGACCCGGGGCACCGGCGTGCTCAAAACTCTGACCACTATTTCGAAGCAGGTCATTCGACGCCTCGGACGGCACGATGGGCTGAGCAACGAATCACATCAAGCAGCACCGGCCCCGAAACCTGTCCACGAATTCGTTGCCACTCCTGCACCCGCTCCGGCTCCTGTTGTTGTGCCGCCCCCTGTTGTTCAGCCTCAAGCAGTTACGCCACCGATCGCTGCCGCACCCAGTAGCCGAACTCCACTCACGACACTTCCGTCACCGGAGCTCGACCTGACTTCACCCTCGTATGACCAGACCCTGCAGGCGAGTCCTGAAGCGCCACTCTTGAACACCGACCCGATCGACAATACGCAGCAGATCCAAAGCAGCAGCGTGCTGAGCCTGATGGAACAGGCCATCCTTTCGGAAGAAATCAACGAAGAAGAAGCCGACGCCGCCGGCGCCGTGACACAGACTGCCCAAACCATGCTCGACCAGCCCTGGGATGCAGTTTCACACTCGGCGAAGCCGAACCATGGCGCGCGCCTTGGTGCAGACCTACGCATCATTTCCGTTGGCGAAGCCCATCGCACGAATGATCGCGCAATCAGCGTCCCTCTCGTCCTCGGCAACGACGACGGCGAGACGATCACCCTGGCGCTCTCCATTCAGCTCGATCCATTGCTGGACGGCGAAGTCTAATTCCGCGGACGGCCTATGCTGATACGGATTGGTGTCTTCGGAATTAATGAAGAGGTTTTGCGACTCGCAGAGTTGCTCAAAACCAACCCAAATGCCCAGATTGTGCGCTATTGGACCGCCGACGCGGATACCGCGCGCACTCAAGCAATTCGTGTCGGTGGCGACGTCGCGGCGCAGCTCGAACGGCACATGACGGAAGACATGAATGCCTTCCTTGCGGATGGAAACCTCGACGCCGTGGTCGATTCGGGGGCGGGTCCAAGTTTTCTTTCGGTTTTCCCAAACGCAGGCGGCGGACGTCTTCAGGTTCTGCGCCCTCTCACTGCACGACTCCTCTGGGCGTACGGTGACGTGGGTCAGGACCGCAAGAGCGAACTCCTCCAAGCCCTCGCCGAAGTTGTCGAATTGGTTGACCTGGCGATTGATACGGATGCGCTGTTCCTGCGCATGCTCGACATCGCGGTCGAGGCAGCGGGGGCGGATGGCGGATCACTCATGTTGCTCGACGCCGATCTACAAGAGCTTCGTATTCGCGTCGCCCGCGGCGTGGAGCGCGAACTCTGGTCAAAGATTCGCGTGCCCCTTGGTGAAGGCATCGCGGGACGCGTTGCGGCCGACGCACGTCCCCTGCTGCTACGCGGACGCGCCGACCCTTCTAAGTTTCAGATTTCGCACCGGCGCAGCCACATTGAAAGTGCGATCTGTGTTCCCTTGGTGGTTCGAGGTCGCATCCTCGGAGTCTTGAACCTCCACCACAACACGCAGACCGACGCATTCGATCAAAGCGACCTTGCGTTTCTCGAAAAAATTGCGGCCCTCGACGCACAAATTATCGACCGCGCACAAGAGCATGAATTGCTTCGCAATCAAGCCGCGCGATTTTCCGGCGTGCGCGAAGTACAAACGCTCCTCGCCACCTCGAAACCGGTTCTGGAACGCTTGCAAGACTTCTGTCGCTTTATGGCGGACCGGGTCGGAGATGGCATCGCGACGGTGTATTTACGAGACGATCTCACCCAAGATCTTTCCCTTGCCGCGACGTCCTTGAGCGGCGGCGGTTTCGCGGGTGAATATCAGATCGTACGCGGCGAAGGCGTCTATGGGCGCGTGGCCCAGTCCGGAAGCTCTTTTTTCTTGCGCGATGTTGAAGTTGCGGTCGCGTACTTATGCCTGCCGTTGTGTGCAGGAGACGAACTCGTTGGCGTGTTGTCCGTGCAAGTGGGTACGACTCCCCCGCGTGGACGCGCCGAAGAAGAGGTTTTATTCGAGATGGCTGCGGCACTCGGTGAAGACATCGCACGCACCGAACGCGAAGCGCAACTCGCGGTTCGAGCGACCCGCGCAAGTGCAATCAATAAAGCGGGTGTGCGGATGATCTCTGCCGAAAACTTAAACGATGTCGCCCGTCTTGCGACGTCGTCCGGCGCCATGATCATGGAGGCCGAGCACGCGGTTATCCGTCTGCAAGATCCCCAAACCCTACGCTACGTCATTCGCTCTTACTTTGGCCCTGCGGACGGGCGCAATCAAGAAAAGCTATTTCGCTTCGACAAAAAAGTGTGCGTCGAAAGTATCCGCAGACGCGGCCCAATGATCTTGCGAGACATCGTGCACGGGACAAGCACCGACGGCGAAAGCAGCGGCATCCGTTCGTTTCTAGCCGCTCCACTGAAGCGCGAGGGAAAGGTCGTCGGCACATTCGCAATCTACGACAAAGTCGCACCCGAACGCTTCCATGCCATCGACTTCAACGAAGAAGACCTAAAAAGCTTCGGGCGGCTTGTGACGTATGTCGAGCGGGCTGTCGACAACGCCATGTTCCATGCCCTCGCTCGCCAGCATCGAAGCTTTGATCCTCAAACCGGGCTTCCGAATGCAACCTATTTGCAGAAACGCATTTCCGAAGAAGTGTCCCAGGCCGGCGGGAAACACGGCGCTCTCGCCCTGGCGACCTGCACCATCGAAAACATCGACGAAATTCAACGCGAAGCCAACCCCGCCCAGGTCCACCGCGTCATATTGGGGACCGCCGACGCTCTGCGCGCGAATTTGCGCGACTGCGACGTGTTGGGACGCACCGATCGCGGTGGCTTCACGATATTGCTACCCGACCCGGCTGTCAAGGCCGACCCACGTCGTACCGACCTGGCCAACCCGCTGGGCGACGCCGTGTGCAAGAACGAAACTCTGAACACGCCCGTTCGAATCGCCCTCGCCTTTGGATATGCGGTCTCTCCCGGCGACGGTGCTGACCTAGACACCCTACTCGCCAGCGCGAGCACGCCACGCATTCACTTGCCTTAAGGGATCAGCGAGAGTTCTGCGGCGGGCACGGCGAGCACTTCGACGCCCCCTGGCAGACTACATTCCTTCGCCAGGCGCTTACGCCCCACTCGCAAGGCCACGATCGTCTTGCACCGCCGCCTGAACACATTTATGGGCAAGTCGCACGATGTAAGGAAGTGTCGCGTTCATGAGCCCAAGAGTCGGCGTGCACGATACCGCGCCCGGCATGTGTACAACGCCATAGTGAATAATGTCCCCCACCACATAGGTTGGGTTCGAGTGCGTCGTGGCATGGATCGTCTCGATGCAGCCACTTTGATCAACGGCAACGTCGACAACCACTGACCCCGCTTGCATCGACCGTCACCATACCTTCGCTCGCAAGCCGTGGAGCCCGCAGACCGCGCAAATACACGGCACCAATCAACAGGTCGCTCCCAAGCACGGACCCGCTCGATGGTGCCGGGATTCGCGCTCAGCGTATTCACGGTGCCTGGGTGCCCAGTGCATGGGCCATTCGAAGCGCATTCGTTCCGACGCTACCGACACCAATAGTTGTTACGCGTCCTCACCTGACGCCGGGGACACCGCCAAGCAGTAAGCCCCCGCACCCTTGGTCATTCAGCAGGAGCTGAGCGCCGATTTGGGTTCCGAGACGCCCGGCTACTTCGCCCATGGGAGCGAAGAGTCGAAATCCGTCCCCGCATGTCTTGAACCGTTTCGTACGCGACCCGACATACTTCTGCGTTGAGAAGTGAATGACCGAACTCGGGCTCCGCAGCCAAGTCAAGCTAGGTGAAGAGAGTTTGCCCTGGATGCAACATCCCGGGCTCATCCCCCACCGGTTCCTTCACTTT
>JASDVE010000048.1:4653-8508 GCA_041891195.1 Myxococcota bacterium
GGTGCTCTGCCCCCGACGGAGTCTTCGTCGCGAAAGTCGCTTCCGGGGCCGGCGCCACGTCTGACCCTCCATTTATGGCCTGCGCGTACCAAGGCGCTGACGCCATCCTGCACCATGCCCACACGGCACTCGCGATCCTTCTACTCTTTCGGAATCCCGATTTTCATGAGCACGCCCTAAACACTGCGAGTCCAACTCGAGCTTAGTTTTTATAAGCGCTAATCAGCAGATCGGCTGTCTCCGAACGCATGATGCGCTCATCCGGACGTTCGCCACCCTTGAGCTGCTCGCGAATAATGGTGCCGCTTACTGAAACGGGCTTCTCGCCCTTGTGACGTTCCATCAGATCAACCCGGCCGACACTTTCATAGTACGCCGCGAAACCGATCTTGCAGGGCTGAATGTGCAACTCACCCTTCAAGTTATTGAAGACTTCATGCGCATCAAAGTCACCCCAAATCGCTTCGCCGTCTTCGTATGGCGCGTCTGCGTGCTTGCGACCTATGACGATGTCACTGAAACCCATGTTCTGGCGATAGATCGAGTGCATCACAGCTTCCTTCGGGCCTCCGTAGAACATCTTGATGTCGAGACCGATCAGCTCGAAGACTTCCGAGATGTCGTAACCCGCTTCTTTCCAGATGCTTTCGTCCTTGTCCCCCGCGCCGAGCAATCGGTTGCCGTGCAACGAGCGATAGGTTTCCATGCGCATCCCTGCCGGTACGTCGTCGCCCTTGAGCTCACCCATCAACGGGTTGAGCACGACGCCGGTAAAGTTCCCCGCTTTGGTGAGGTCTTCGGCGCCGGAAACCAACGCGTATTCATGCGCGCGGTGAAGCGGGTTCCGGGTCTGGAACGCAAGCGTTCGCTCGTACTGGCGAGAAGCGAACAGCGCGCGGCTTTGGATCGGCGACAACATGTATTCGCCGTACTCAAGGTTGATCGCCTGGGAGAGTGCTCGGATCTTGCCACCGAGAAGCTTGGTGCGTGCATCGCTCTCGGTCATGCGGCCACCGGGATGATCAAATCGATCGGTTCCGTAAACGCCGCTCACGTACTTGTTCTTGTCGTAGTCAAAAATTTCGGCTTCGTCGACGATGGCAACCGCGTTGCCGGCTTCGTCACGAATTGCGACGCTACCACCAGCCGTAATCGCGCTGGCTTCTTCTTCGGAGATCGGAAACGAAAGCGGGATCGTCCACGCGTAGCTCTTGCCACCACGCTCGATGCGCTCTTCGTCGAGCACCTGGTGCCATTCGGCCTCGCCCATCGGTCCTTCGAGGGGAGAGAGCGTCCCATCCGCAATGCGATGCACAGTGGAAAGATCGGCGCTCGTAACGGCTGCCGAGGGGAGCGCCGACGCTTCCTGCAAGAACGCGGTCCGATTTGAAATCGCGACAACGCGGTTAACAGGTGCGTCGAGTCCGCCGTGGACCGGAACAGTTTGAATTGCTGACATGTTTACTTTCTCCTTCGTCTTCTTCGTTTCACGCCGATGCTGCTGACTATGTTTCTGACTTCGGTGTAGAACGCTTTCGTTTCGCGGTGTGGGCCCGAGCGCATTTCGCCGGGCGCCGCTTTCGGATGCCGCTATTGCTCAAGATCTTGCAATGCGGGGTCGTTCTCAATCGCCTGCTTTACCAGATGGGTCCCTCTACTGCGGCACCGTCGTAAAGCAGCGTATCTCCGGTTCCGTCAAATCGTTTCACAAACAAACGGTCAAGTCCGTTGTGCTTTGACACATAGACGACGTACTTGCCGTCCGGGGAAATTGCGGGTGAACTTTCGCTTCGCACCGTGGGTCCGATCGCGGTGCGACCACTGCCATCGATGCGCATGCGAAAGGTTCGCAGTGCGTCGGGCCGGCCGGCGCTGTATACGATCCATTCACCGTCCGGTGAAAACACCGGGTGCACCCCCGGACCGAGTTCGCGTCGATTTCCAACTGGGTCCACTTCCTGAACCAAAATTCGCGGCAGTCGTTCACTGCGACTCGACATCATTTCCAGATCGCGCGGTGCGTACGCGACATGCCGACCACTCCCCGAGTACGCGATGTGCTCAACCGCCGACTCAATTGCGAGCAGTTCATCTGGCTTGCCAGTTTGGGAGCGCATAATCTTCATTTCGATCTGACCATCGTCGTTCACATTGATGGACGAGAACACGTAGCCGTCGCTGACTGCATAGGATCCAGCGAGAACGTTGCCCCGACCGGGGGCCAGGAGATTCACTTCACCCGACTCGAGGTTGAGTTCGAAGAGCTGAAGCTTCCCCTTCACGCGATCGCTTGCAACCATCAAACGCGTTCGGTCCTTCGACCATGAGAGCGGTCGCGCGCCGCGCGGGGCTTGATCGAGGAAGGTCACGGCACGCGTGCGCGGATTGATCAGCGCAAGCTTCGCGGGGTAGCGGTCGAGGGCATCCATTGGGTCTGTTTGATAGCCGTTGGGAGAATATTGATTGAGGTCGAGCACACCGCGACGTTGTTGATCACGGCTCGCCCCCTGGAGCTCGGCAATAATGTCGCGGCGACGGCGCGCCTCTTCGTTTTCCCACAACTGCACCGCGATGGTGTCTTCGGGTAGCTCTGCGCGGTTCACCGAATTCGTCGCACATCCACCGGCGGCGACGCAAAAAAACGCCACAAGGAGGGGAAGCCGCAAGAGCCTGAAGAGAAGGTCGAACATCAGGAGGGCTGTGCCTCGAGTTTGCGACCCACGAAGGGTTCGTCTGTGGTGGCGCGCTCGAACACGCCACACAGAGGCATAGGCCCCTCGTTCACTGCAATCACAATGTGCGCAACGTCGGGAAACGGGAACAGTTTGTGTTCCGCGAACTCCTGATCCATCTCTGAAAATTACACGCCCGCACCCACATGAGAGTGATAGACCGCGGTAACGGCCTCCCCTCTTTCTTCCGCACTTTCCGATGCTTTCAAGTAATCGGTCTCATTCATGTAGAACGCCTTGGTTCCATCGCGCGGGTATCGCTCGGGGTCTTTGGTGTTGTACAGCGTCATTTCATTGCGGCATCGGTAAACGCTGCGAAAGCGATGCTCGCCGTCACCGGTAATCAAGCCGCAACACTCTTCTGGCTGGGTCTCTCTCGCGTGCGCACACAATTTGTTCAGCACCCGCCCTGAAATCAGCAGCGCTGGCCGGCCGTCTTCTAAATCGATTCGTTCGCGGTCCATGTCGTTCGCTCTGGCCACCATGCGCCGCTCCCGAAGGTGTCCGCGGGTTGATCTTACGTGGCTGATCCGAAGATGTTCGCATGCGGGTAATAGGCTGCAGCGGTCCGACTCCCCTGCCCGCGAGGCCCATGCGCGCGGCAATCGGTCATCCACCCACGGGGAGAACGAACGCGCGGGAGTTTACGTGAGGTTCGCCCTCGATGCGACCCATTAACACGCCTTCAATGGGTGCTGGAACTCAACCTCTTTCGGCGCACGCAACGGTACGTTCTTGCCGCAAGAGTTTGCTCCTCTGCGCGTTATGCTCGGCCCATGAGCAACGAAACCCAGTGGTCGCCGGTGACATCGAGCAAGAATCGGGCGCCCAGGGTCCTGAGTCCTAGAGGAGCAAGCGACGTTTCCACCTTTTCTTGTTCCGTCGCGAGCAAGCCCGAGAACACCGCCCTGCCCCCCGGTTTGATTCGGGCTACAAGGGGTTCAGCAATCGGGAGCATTTCGCTGCTCAACAAGTTGGCCAACACCAGGTCGTACGACTCGTTGTTCAAAGCTTCGATCCCGCCGGTGAATAGGCTGAGACGACTGGTCAATCCGTTCAACTCCGCCCACACCCGCGCCTCACTTCCAGCTCGTGCATCGAGATCGAAACCTACTGCATGTCC
>JASDVE010000049.1:0-1470 GCA_041891195.1 Myxococcota bacterium
CGTCGGCCAACACACCGTGCATTCGCGCCATCAGCACTTCGCGTTCCACCCCGTACAGCGAAGCATCGAACGATTGATCCCAAATGTCATCGAATCCGACTCGGCCCGACCTGCCATCGCGCCGCTTGAGATACTCGATCTCTTTCGAACAGAGCGGGCAGCCGCCGTCGTAAAGAAGCGTTATCTCGGGAACGGAATCCACTAGATGCCATCCATCCGCTCTCGGAAGTCCCAGGTGAAGAGGGCTTGAGGTTGAATCGCAATCGCGGTCTCGCTTGCGGCTCGCGACAAAAGATTACGAGAAAAACTTGAAGATCTATTTCCGATGTATCGGTCGATCAACGCGCACAAGATTTCTTCTCCTCGATCCGGGTGAAGCGTCGCCAGTGCCGGTCCGCGAACTCCGACGTAGGGAGGCTTTTCCACCGACACTTCGAATGAACAACGCACATCGCGACTTAGGATCGATGCAATGGTAGAAGCACGTTGCGTTGCGCACCAAAGCATGTCTTCAATTCGAATATACCAAAGAGACGCCATGATCGGGTGTCCAGTCGCTCCGACACCCGCGATCCTCAATGGCACGTTGACTTCGTCAAAAAATTGATCCAGCTCTTCAGCCGACAAAGGCCCTTTGCGATCTACGGGTTTGCTCATGAACCGCTCGATTCAGAGTCCCTAAGCAGATCCACACGCTGCTCCAAGGTTTCAAATGAAGCGATGTATTCAACGCCTGCGTAATCATCGAACTCGGCGGATGCTGAACCACCGGTCCAAATTTGAACGTGATCTTCAAGTTCCGATCGAAGGAAAGTGACCAATCTTCGCGCATCAATCTCTCGAGTCATCACCATATGCATCACGACGACATCAGCACCGAATTCTTGGGCCGCGATAACGACTTCCTCGACGGTAAGGTCGGCCCCCAGGTAAAGACAGTTCGCGCCAGCACTCAACGTGGTAAGCATCGCCATCATGAGGCCTAATTCGTGTCGCTCTTCAGGGGGCGTTGCGAAGACTATTTTCGGGCCTGCATCCGAAATAGCAGTAGATTGCAGCGTCGGTCCGAGCAAATTCCGGATGACCACGCATGCCATGTGCTCATTTGCAATCCCAATTTCGCCGCGAGCCCATCGCTCCCCAATTTCAGCGAGCATTAATTGCGCGACGTCTCGCGCAAACCGCGGTGCACCCAACGTCGATAATTGAACAGAAAGAAGACGCTGAAGCTCTGACGAGTCGAAGCTCTCGACTGCGTCAAGCATTCCATCAAGCTGGGCCGGCGAACCGTCCGGACCTTGCCCAGACAAGATTTGCAACTCCGTATTCGAAAGGTTCGCAACGACGCCAATTCGATGGCCCGAGTCCACCGCCGCTTTGACGAACCGAAGTCGCTCTACGTCGGACGCCCTATAGCGTCGAGTTCCGCCATCTGTCCGTTCGGGGATCACAACGCCATGTCTCCGCTCC
>JASDVE010000049.1:1480-8428 GCA_041891195.1 Myxococcota bacterium
TGCCGTGGGCACTGCATGCACATCCGTGACCTGCTCCGCTCCCACGCACGAAGAAGGTCGGGAGACAACCCTGTGAGCCCGACAACAGTGCGGACCGGATAAGTAACGCTGAGGTTCGATGTAGTTTCGGTTTCTTTTGACATGGGCTTATATTTACACAAAAATCCATGAATGTCCATATATACTTATTTAAAACCTGTACACAATTATTTGTAAGTAACTATATTCTTGTTTAAAATCAAATATTTAAGTAAATTAAGTTATTTTGTTCATATAATTTATTACTAAACCTTGACATACAGGTGGGGCTATCACAGGTTGACAACGAAGCAAATGGAAGGACGCAATGGCTAGATACATAGACGCGATCGACGTTCCGCTCGAGATCGAGCGCGCATTCGACTACCTGGCTGACTTCAGCCGAACGGCTGAGTGGGACCCAGGAGTTACGAGCGCATGGCCCCGAACCGCGGATGCCCCGCAACTAGGAAGCGAGTTCGTGGTCAATATTTCAGTGCTCGGAGCGGAGGTGGAGCTCGAATTCATGATCACGGAGTACGAACACCCCAATTACCTCGTCATTACGGGGGGCAACTCCATCATTCGCTCGATCGACAAGATCTCGTTTACCCCGCAAGGCCAAGGAACGAGGGTGACCTACGAAGCTCGCGTTGAGCTTGTTGGGATAAGCCAACTGGCGGACCCGCTCCTCGGCTTGCTCCTACAACGCGTCGGGCAAGTTGCGATCCGTGGCCTGCGAGAACGGCTCAACGAAGAAGGTAGATTTGGGCATGAGACAAAAGCTCATTCTCTACCGAACTCGGAGAACTCAAAAACCAGTGCGGGGGTTAAAAATCAGGTCCTCCGTGAACTGCTCCAACCCACTAAACAAGGAGAACTACAATGACTCAGAAATCTGCACAGAACCAACAGAACCAAAGGAAGAGTACGACCAAGAGAAGGTCCGTCTCTTCCACCATAGGATTGCCAAAAGGGCTCTTTTTCCTCGCCGCCGGGATCTCATTCGTACTTTCGGTTTCCCTGTTCTTCACGGGGAGCAGAGAGCAGGGAATATTCGTAGGAATATGGGTTCCATCAATATTGTCCGCTGGCGGCCTTCTACTGGGAGGGCGCAACTCATGAGTGACGCAAACCTTTTGTCTTTCGGATGCGTCGTGACGTTCATCATGATTGCTGGAATTTATGTTTATCTGCGCGAAATCGCCGGTGCGGCTGACGAATCAGAAGATCAGGATATCTAGTCGCGCCTCCACCGCCTCAACACTGTTCCAACAACCGCCGATCGACACACGATCGACCAACATTTTGGAACAAGCCGGAGAGCGCCAAGCAAGCCCAAGGGAAGACCATGCGAACGACTCAAGCACTTTCGAAGATCAAACTTTCAGACTGCGAAGGTACGACTCGAGCACTCGATCGCTACTGGAAAGAACAACCGGTTGTGCTGGTCTTCATTCGCCACTTCGGCTGAATGTTTTGTCGAGAACAAGCCGTGCAGTTGCGCGACAAGATCGACGAAATCCGAATCCGCGGCGGCCAGCTAGTCATCATTGGGAATGGCTCAGCTTACTTCGCCAAAGCCTTCAAAGAAGACTTCGAGCTCGACTGCCCAGTCCTAATTGACACAGATTTACGTAGTTACCGGGCTGCAGGCCTTCGAAGGGGCCGTATGGAAGTGCTTTCTCCGCAGGTCCCGCTGAATGCAATCCGGGCGCTGAAGTCCGGCGCACGCCAAGACGGAGTACAGGGAGATCCTTGGCAACTCGGAGGCGTGTTCGTAATTCGGCCCGATGGCGAAATCACTTACCGCTACGTAAGCGACGCCGCCGGGGATCATGCACCCCTGAGCAAAGTGTTCTCAGCATTGAACAGCAAGGCACCTGTAATGAATCCGCCTCTCACAACCTCACCCTGGCAGGCACGAGTCGGTCGAGCCCTCAGTTCCATTCTGGATCCGCTTATCGTTCCCTCGTTCGATCGAACCGGATTCAAGTTGCACAGCCTTGGATTTGATCCAGCAGACCTCGATGTTGACCTTTCGGAGAAGCGTTGCCTTGTCACAGGAGCGAATTCTGGGATCGGTTTCGAGACCGCGCTTTCCCTCGCTGACCTTGGTGCAGAAGTCGTTTTGCTATGCAGAAACCATGCGAAAGGCACCGAAGCCGCGAACAAGATTCGAACACAAACTGGCAATGACAGCGTGAGCGTAGACGTCGTGGATATGTCGGACCAGAAATCAATTCGGGCTGTCGCAAAACGGCTCAGTACCGCGCCCGTTCATGTATTGGTGCACAATGCCGGCGTGCTTCCGGACCACCGGCTCGAAACGGAGGACGAGCAAGAGATGACGTTTGCGACACACGTCTCAGGCCCATTTCTCCTCACTCAGCTACTTCATAGCAGTCTCGAAAAAGCAGACGGGGCTCGCGTTGTTTGGGTTTCATCGGGTGGCATGTACACCAAGCGATTGAACCTTCGAGACCCTCAATGGATCAAGCGCGAATACGACGGAGTCGCTGCTTATGCCGAAACCAAACGCGCACAGGTAATCTTGTCCGAGCTTTGGGCCAAAAAGCTGCGCGGCAGCGGAGTCGTCGTCAATGCGATGCATCCTGGCTGGGCGGACACCCCTTCCGTCGAAAGCTCCCTACCCTTATTCCATCGGATTACCCGTCAAATCCTTAGAACACCCGCCGAAGGCGCAGACACCGTTGTATGGCTGGCTGCTGCAGAACGTACAGCCAAGCCAACTGGCAAATTTTTCTTCGACCGTTTGGAGCGACGAACACACTTTCTCTCATCAACGAAAGAGCGAGCCGAAGAACGTCAGGCTCTTTGGCAGCTCTGTGACCAACTGACCATGGGGTCCGCCGAATGAACTTCCTCAGACACTCCCCCCCATCTTTTGGGAGTAGCACATGACGCGTGGAATCCATTGGTTTCGGAATGATCTAAGACTTCAAGACAACACGGCCCTCAACGAGATTGCTCTTAGGGCTGATGAATGGCTTCCAGTGTTCATCGTCGATCCACGCATCTCAAAAGACCTCGAGGGTTCGGCGCGGAGGAATCACTTCCTATTCGATTGTCTCGAACGACTCGGTACCGAACTCGCCAAGAAAAATGTCCCACTCTTGATTCGATACGGACACCCAGAGTCCGTTCTCCCGAAGCTTGTCGAACAGACAGGTGCAAGCCTCCTCACGTTCAACGTCGACATCACTCCCTTTGCAAGACATCGCGACGACATCGTCGAACAAAGAGTCAGGAAAACCGGAGCCACGGTGATTGCAAGACAAGACCACGTCATGTACGCGCCGAGCGAAGTTCGAACAAAAACCGGAGGAGCCTACTCGGTTTACACACCTTACAGGCGCACCTGGATGAAAAAATGGGAAGACGAACCTCGCCTACCCGTTCCATGCGGTCGACTAAAGCCAGCCATACCAGGCTTCGCGCGTGACAGCGTCCCCAAAATTCGAACGAATCCCTCCTCTCAAGTAACCCGCCACAGTCTTCCAACAGGCGGGGAAGCCGCTGCTCACCGAAGACTGGACAGCTTCCTAAGCAGATCAGTCGTGAACTATCACATCGACCGTGACCGCCCAGACATCGATGGCACCTCTCGACTCTCTCCCTACCTTCGATTTGGAGCGGTCTCAGTTCGACAATGCTTCGCTCGTGCCATGGCGGCCGCACACGCGGAAAGCCCTCTCGAACAGGGGGTTGGTAAGTGGCTCGACGAACTCGTTTGGCGCGAATTCTATTCGGGTGTTCTTGAAGAGAACCCAAGAGTTCTGCGTGAAAGTTATCGTCACGATACGAAGAACATCTCTTGGAACGATAACCCTTCCGACTTCGAAGCCTGGTGCCGAGGCGAGACGGGTTACCCCATCGTTGACGCAGGCATGCGACAACTTCGGTCAACAGGTTGGATGCACAATCGCGTGCGAATGATCGTTGCAAGCTTCCTCACCAAAGATCTGCTCATCGACTGGCGTAAAGGCGAACGCTTCTTTTTCAAGAGCCTCGTTGACGGTGACCCGGCTTCAAACAACGGAGGCTGGCAGTGGGCGTCCTCCACCGGCACTGACTCTCAGCCCTACTTCCGTATCTTCAATCCAACGATACAAGGCAAGCGATGGGATCCAGACGGCTCTTATGTTAGGAAGTGGATTCCCGAGCTCGAGCATGTGCCAACCAAATCCATTCATTCACCATCGGAAAAGGAACCCATTGCTTCCTACCCCGCTCCAATTGTTGATCATTCTAAGCGACGTAAAATCGCGATAGAGCGATTTAAAATGGCGCGAGAGAGCAAAACCCTTCATGACTGAAAATTCAGAAGAAGCGAAGACTGTGATCCGCGTCGGTGTCTCTTCCTGCCTGCTTGGCCAAGAGGTGCGATACGACTCGGGCCATAAGAGGGATCGATACCTGACCGACATCCTCGACGATTACGTTGAGTGGGTATCGGTTTGTCCGGAAGTTGAGTCTGGAATGCCGACGCCACGACCTGCAATGCGACTCGTAGAGGACGGACAGAACGTTCGCATGGCGGAGATCAAGACGAACATTGATCACACCACGCAGATGACGAAATTTTCCCAATTGCGCGTTCGTAAGCTCCGCGATCAAAACCTATGCGGCTACATCCTCAAAAAGAACTCTCCCAGCTGCGGCATGACACGGGTCAAAATCTGGAAGGACAAGGGGATGCCTCGACGTGACGGCCGCGGTTTGTACGCGTCGGCATTGATGGATGCCTACCCAAACCTTCCTGTCGAGGAAGAAGGAAGACTTCACGACGCACCTCTTCGTGAGAATTTCATTGAACGCGTTTTTGGGTATCGGCGATTGCAGGATCTATTTCGGCCACGTTGGACCGTTGGCCAGGTCATGAAGTTTCACACCGCGCATAAGCTTCAACTCATGGCGCACTCACCGGCGGCATACCGAACACTCGGACAACTCGTTGCGGTGACGAAGGAAGTTCCGCGGGCAATATTCCGGAACGACTACGAAGACGGCTTCATGACTGCACTCGCGCAACTTGCGTCACGCGGCCGCAACACCAATGCGCTGCAACACGCGGCTGGTTACGTGAAGACGAAGATTGACTCGGCATCAAGAAATGAACTTGCAGACCTAATTCACGATTATCGCAACGGGCTCGTTCCCTTGGTCGTGCCCCTAAGTCTGCTGAGACATCACATTCGAGTTCACGAAATCGATTACCTCGCAGGGCAATCATACCTTCAGCCTCACCCCAAAGAACTCATGCTCCGAAACCATGTGTAACGGCACTCGCCAATGACTGGACGCCGGCTCCTCACAGTGCCTGGTTACTTTGCGGCATGGTTATTTTGGATATCTAGCGCACCGGCGTGGCTCGTCGCCGCAGCGGTTGTCGATCTCGTGCGACTCAATCGTGGAGTCGCGCTCCGAAGCGGGATCTTTGTCGCGGTGTACTTGTCATGCGAGGTCCTCGGCATCATTGCGAGTGGAATTCTCTGGGCTCGAAATCTGATTTGGTGCTTCGAACCCGAAGCTTGGAATGACGTTCACTTTCGCCTGGAGGCGTGGTGGGCCAAAACTCTCTTCGGTGCAATCTCGCTTCTGTTTGAACTAGAGGTTGAAGTAGAAGGAACAGCCGAACTTGAGCAAGGGCCTTACCTTCTACTGACAAGGCATGCGAGTGCGGGCGATACGCTTCTTGCCTCTCAATTTGCGAGTTCGACATTCGGAATGCGACTGCGATACGTGCTCAAGAAGGAACTCCTTTGGGACCCCTGCCTGGATATCGTGGGCAACAGGCTCCCGAATGCATTTGTCGACCGCGATTCGGATGACTCGTCAGCACAGGTACATCGCGTCAAGCAGCTAGCGAAGAACCTTGGCCCTAAAGACGGCGTCCTCATTTTCCCAGAAGGAAGTCGGTTTACGAAAGAGAAACGCCTGAGGACAATCGAGCGATTCAAAGGGAGCGGTAACGTCGCGATGCAAGAATACGCGACGTCACTTTCACACGTGCTCGCTCCGCGCCCCGGCGGTGTTCTTGGACTCTTGGAACAAGCCGAGGGGATCGATGTCGTCATCTGTGCACATACGGGCTTCGAAAGCACCGCATCCATTTCGCAAATTTGGAACGGACTGCTGCTCGGCAATACGATCCATGTTCAATACCGGCGAATTCATAGCGATGACATTCCGTCGAACGGTGATGCCCAGGCGCAGTGGCTATGGAACGAATGGAAGAACGTGGATGCCTATGTGAACGCCAACCACAGCTCAACAAAGGAACAAAAATGAACGTGGCATCTACGCCAGAATCAAGCCTCCCCACCAAGCCACTCGTACTTCTTACCGGCGCGTCTGGCTACGTGGGCGGACGGCTGCTTTCGAGGCTCGAGAAGAGTGATTTTCAGGTTCGCTGCCTCGCGCGCCATCCCGAGTTCCTCGCAAGTCGAGTCGGCGCAGCGACCGATGTCGTACAAGGTGATGTCCTCAATGCGGAATCACTGCAGGCTGCCTTCGTAGGCGTCGACACCGCTTACTACATGATCCACTCGATGGGAAACACCAGCGGGGCTGGCTTCGAGGAAGATGATCGAAGCGGGGCACGTAATTTTGCACAGGCCGCTTTCGCTGCCGGAGTGCGCAGGATCATCTATCTCGGAGGCCTGGGTTCGGAGAAGGACAGTCTCTCACCACACCTAAACAGTAGGCATGAAGTGGGTCGCATCTTGCGCGATTCCGGTGTGCCCGTCGTCGAATTTCGCGCGTCTGTCATTATCGGCTCGGGCAGCCTTTCGTTCGAAATGCTCAGGTCTCTCGTGGAAAAACTTCCCGTCATGGTGACACCCAAGTGGGTGCATGTGAACGCACAACCGATCGCAATCGAGGATGTTCTCGACTACCTAGAAC
>JASDVE010000050.1:0-8427 GCA_041891195.1 Myxococcota bacterium
TCTTCGGATGGGTTTCTAGATACGCGAGCATATAGGCGCGCAGGGTTCCCAGGTTTGTGAGCCGACGAATGTCGGCGTTCTTGCCGGGGTCGCGCCCCGGCTCGGAATTGTAGGCCGTGAGTTCGCGCTGCTTTTGGGCGAAGTACTCGCGCAAAAGACCAAAGTCCGCGAAGCGTTCGATTTCGTTGTTCTCAAGGAAGCGCACGCTGGTCACGTCGACAAAGAACGATCGCTTGATGCGACGCGAGTTCGATTCCGACATCCCACGCCAGTTCTTGAACGGCGACGTGATGAAGGCATAGGTGGGAACCGAGGTGATGGTCTTGTCCCAGTTTTGGATCTTCACCGTGTGGAGCGCGATATCGATCACGTCGCCGTCGGCCTTAAAGTCCGGCATTTCGACCCAGTCGCCCACTTGCAAAAGGTGGTTGCTGGTGATCTGAATACTCGCGACCAGGGACAAGAGCGTGTCTTTAAAGATGATCAACAAGACCGCGGACACGGCACCCAGCCCGCTCAAGAAGATCCACGGCGAGCGATCCATCAAGATCGAAAGCGAAATGATGACGGCGATGCTGTAGATGAGAAGCCGCAAGAAACCGATGTAACCCTTGATGGGGCGGTGACCTTCGTCCGCGACTGCGGAGTAGATCTCGTTCACCGCGTTCAGAAACGCGCTGATGACGACGACAAACAGAATCGTCGAGGTCGCGAGGGCAACCCGCTGAACGACGTTTTCTACGGTTTCGTGGGCGCCGAGGGCGTGCACGCCGAAATAGATAACCAGGATCGGAGCGAGATTCGCGAGCCTCTGGAAAAAGTGCGCCCGCACTAAGGCGTCGTCCCAGTGATTCGAACTCATGCTCGCAAAACGGCGCATCGCGCTGAGTATCCAGCGACTTGCAACCACGTTTGCGATCCAGCCGATTCCCACGAGGCCTATCAAACCGATGGCCTGCGCTGCGACGGGCTGGTCTCGACCAAAATTCCCGATCAGTTCCTGAAAATCCAACGGACTCTCCCTTTTGTTTGGGTCTTGCTTGTCGCTTCCATTCGGCTTGCCAGCGGTTCCCGCAACGACGCACAAATTGCAAAATGGCAGTAGCGCGCCCGTGTCATCGTGCGCGCCCCGACCCTATACTCGGGCGACCGGCAGCAGAAATGGATCCCATGGAGCTCGACCACATATTCATCAAGGGCGCTCGCGAACACAACCTCAAGAACGTGAGTGTCAAAATTCCCAAGAAGAAGTTGTCGGTGATGACCGGAGTCTCAGGCTCCGGCAAGTCGTCTTTGGCCTTCGACACCCTCTACGCGGAAGGCCAGCGGCGCTACGTAGAGTCGCTTTCAGCGTACGCACGCCAATTTCTCGGCCAGATGGAAAAGCCGCGCTACGACACGATTCGCGGTTTGTCGCCGACGATTTCGATCGAGCAGAAGACCACCGGCTCAAACCCGCGCTCGACGGTCGGCACCATCACGGAGATCTCCGACTACCTCCGGGTGCTCTTCGCCCGGGTCGGCGTGCAGTACTGCCATCTTTGCAACGGCAAAGTTGAAGGGCAGACGGCACAGCAAATTGGCAAAGAGTTGCTCACCAAAGCACCGGGTGAACGCCTCATTTTGCTCGCCCCTTTGCTCACAAACCGCAAAGGCGAACACCGCGAGCTTCTGTCTGACATCCGCGGCGCCGGTTTCTTGAGGCTTCGCGTCGATGGAGACATCGTGATGAGCGAAGACACGGTCGCCCTCGAAAAGCGCAAGAAGCACAATGTCGAAGTCGTAATCGACCGCCTCGTGCTCGACAAGAAGAATCGCGCGCGCATCAACGAGTCGGTCGAAAAGGCACTGGAAGTGGGGAAGGGACTGCTTTTCGCCGTCACCGGCGATAAGGGGAAAGACGAGGAAACGTTTTCAGAAAGCGCCGCGTGCGGGAAGTGCGGCGTCAGCTTTCCGGAACTCACGCCTCAGTTATTTTCGTTTAACAGCCCCCAAGGCATGTGTTCGGACTGCAATGGGTTAGGGGTTCGAGTCGAAATCGATCCCGACTTGGTTGTGCCAGACGCGGACCTCACGATCGACCAGGGCGCGATCAAGCCTTGGGGCGACAAAGTGAGCGAGAAAACCGGGTGGAGCACCGGGTTCCGCGCACAAATCGTGAAGTACCTTGGCATCAACGTCAACAAACCGTTTCACGCGCTTCCCAAAAAACACCGCGACGCGTTGCTCTACGGCACCGGGGATCGGAAGTACAAACTTTCGTGGCAGGGAAAGACCGGCCAGGGGAGCTTTAATTCGAGTTGGGAAGGCGCTGTCCCACGCTTGATGCGTCGCTTCGTCGAAGCCAAAAGTGAACGTGCAAAGAAGTGGTATGGACAGTGGCTCGCCAACACCGACTGTTCGACTTGCAGTGGCACGCGGCTTCGCGTTGAAGCGGCGTCGGTGCGACTCTCGTCGAAGAGCATCGTTGAAGTCTCGGGACTCACTGTCGAAGAAGCGCGGCAGTTCTTTACCGACTTGAAGCTCAAGGGTGCTTTGAAACAAATTGCGACCGAAGTCTTGAAGGAGATCCGTGCGCGGCTCGAGTTCCTTGCCGCAGTCGGGCTTGGGTACTTGTCTCTTGACCGCGCCGGGCCGTCGCTTTCCGGTGGCGAGTCGCAGCGCATCCGTCTCGCGAGTCAGGTGGGAAGTGACCTGACCGGGGTCATCTATATCCTCGACGAACCGTCGATCGGGTTACACCAGCGCGACAACCGTCGTCTGCTCAATACGCTTTTGCGCATGCGCGACATCGGAAACACCGTGGTGGTGGTCGAGCATGACGAAGAAACGATTCGCGCCGCAGACCACGTCATCGACTTCGGGCCTGGGGCTGGGGTCGCGGGCGGACAGATCGTCCACGCCGGGACGCCGAAGAGTCTCGAAAAGTGCAAGAAGTCGATTACGGGGGCCTATCTCTCCAATCGCATGCGGGTCGAGATCCCCGACGAGCGCAGGGTCGCAACCGGGAGCGTCAAGATCATTGGCGCCAAAGAGAACAACCTGCAGAACCTCGACGTCGAAATCCCGTTGGGCGTGCTGACCGCGGTCACCGGCGTTTCGGGTGCAGGCAAGTCGACACTTGTAAACGACATCCTGTACCCCTCTCTTGCGCGTCAATACCACGGGTCGACCAAGCGCATTGGCAAGCACCGCACCATCACGGGGACTGAGCAACTCGATAAAGTAATCGACATCGATCAAAAGCCAATCGGGCGCACGCCGCGAAGTAACCCAGCGACTTACATCAAGGTGTTCGACGAGGTCCGCACGTTCTTTGCTCAGCTCCCAGAGGCTCGCATCCACGGTTACAAGCCCGGGCGGTTTTCCTTCAATGTGAAGGGCGGACGTTGTGAAGCCTGCGAAGGCGACGGCGTGCGAAAAATCGAAATGCACTTTCTCGCCGACGTGTTTGTGCGCTGCGAAGAGTGTCAGGGCAAACGCTTCAACAACGCGACGCTCGAAGTGAAGTACAAGGGTCTGAGCATTGCCGACGTTCTCGATCTCACGGTGGCCGAAGCGATCGAGACTTTTGCGGTTCATCGCAAGATTCATGGCCCCCTCGAACTCCTCGCGCGGGTTGGCCTGGACTACCTCCACCTGGGGCAACCTTCGCCGACGCTTTCCGGCGGCGAAGCCCAGCGCATCAAGCTGGCGCGCGAGCTTTCGAAACGCGCGTCGGGTCGCACGCTCTACATCCTCGATGAACCCACGACGGGTTTGCACTTCGAAGACGTGCGCAAGCTCCTCGTTGTACTCGACGAACTGGTCGACGCGGGCAACTCGGTGGTCGTCATCGAACACAATCTCGACGTGATCAAACGCGCCGATTGGATCCTCGACATCGGCCCCGAGGGTGGACCGGACGGCGGCGAACTGATCGCCCAGGGGACACCGGAGCAGGTGCGTGCCGTCAAGGGCTCACACACCGGCCGCTATCTGAAGCCACTGCTTAAAAAAAACCGAAAGGTCGCCAAAGCCCGTCCGGCGGCCAGCAAGCCACGTTCTAGCCGCCCCTAATTTCACCCTGCCGCGGTCGAATTGAACCGCTAAGGTACTGAATCCGTCCCATAGGGGGTGGGTTCAAATCCGAACTCAATGATTGAGGAATCGATTCATGGATCGCAGTGCCAAGAACTCCATTGTCGGCGTATTGTGCGTCGCAGCTATATTGCTCGCCGCCGCACCCAACGTCTTTGCCAAAGAGAAGGCTGAAGCGAAGAAGGAAGACAACGTCCTTTATGTGCTCGGTGTGGCGCTGTCCCAGGGACTCGGCGCCTTCGGACTCAGCGACGACGACCTCGACCAAGTCGTGGACGGCCTGAAAGACGGCGTCCAAGGCAAGACGAGCCACATTAATCCGCGCGACTACATGCCTCAAATTCAGGCATTGCAGCAGGAGCGCGAAGCCGAGGTTGCCGCCGCAGAAAAGAAAAAGTCCGCTGACTTCCTCGCAGCGGCCAAGAAGGAAAAGGGCGCCAAGTCACATGACTCGGGCCTCATCATAACCATGGTTACCGAGGGCAGTGGGGCTTCGCCGATTGCTACCGACACGGTTCAGGTCCACTATCACGGCACGCTCCGCAACGGCACGGTCTTCGACAGCTCAGTCGACCGCGATACGCCGGCTACGTTCCCGCTCGACCGCGTCATCCCTTGTTGGACCGAAGGAGTGGCCATGATGAAGGTTGGCGGCAAGGCCAAGCTCGTATGCCCTTCGGACATCGCCTACGGAGACGCTGGACGACCACCGTCGATTCCGGGCGGTGCAGCACTCGTTTTCGATGTCGAGCTGCTCGAAATTGTGGCGGCGCCGTAAGCTGAATGTCTTCTGAGCGAGGCTTTTTCGGAAGCCTCGCTTAGCGCGTTCGCGGCACAGCGACTTGTGCGAGCCAGTTCGTTGCAGGGTTGAGCGCGTCAACGTTGTGGGCCGAATACAAGCGGGTTGTCAATCGGCAGTCCCATTGGGACGGCGACATGACTTAGAGCACGTGGATGACGAGCCGCCGCGTATTGCGCCCGTGCCGGTGCTCCCAAAGAAAGATGCCTTGCCACGTCCCGAGCATCAGCTTCCCAGCGCGAACCGGGATCGACAGTGACGTCGCGGTAAGCGCAGCCTTGATGTGCGCAGGCATGTCGTCCGGTCCCTCGGCTGTATGTTGGTAGAGGGGGTCTCCTTCGGGTACGAGCCTTTCGAGCCAACGCTCAAGGTCGTCTTGCGCCGAAGGGTCCGCGTTTTCTTGAACGACCAGGCTCGCAGACGTGTGACGGATAAACACGGTGCACAGACCATCATCGCTTGAAGCGTTGGCGACTTCATTGGCAACGAGACCGCTGACGTCGATCATCCCCTGGCCGTTGGTCGCAACGCAGACTTCCGAAACGCGTCCACTCACGACTTCGTGCCCGACACAACCGCCTTCATCACCCGCGCTTCGAAAGCGAAGTTCTCTGTCCGCAGCGCATCTTCTGGGTCGACGCCGAGCTCTCGCGATGCCCTCACGCAACGTTCGAGGAGCTGCCCGACAAGAGCGCGAGCTTGATCGCTCGACCCTTCGCTTTTACTTGCTTGGCGAGCCTTGGCAGCGGCAACAACCGCGGCCAGGGCATGACCAAATTCAGATACGTCGAATTCCGATTCGGCTGGCGCGATTGGCGACATGCCTTCAAGGCGACTCGCACGCTTGTGTAGTTTGGTCGCGCGCGCCAGCGCGGGGAGCGCCACTGGAACGCCTTCGAACGGGTCGGGAACCTCAAGCTCATTTCGCGCTGCGCGCTCCTGCGCTTTGGCGTCTTCCCAAAACTTCGTCTGTTCCTCGGCTGTTTCGAAGTTGGCGAGAGTCCCAGCGCCGCCTTCGGCCACAAATACATGTGGATGACGGCGTACGAGTTTGTCGCAAATCGAAGCTGCCACGTCATCGAAGTTGAACAGGTCTGACTCCGCAGCCATCTGGGAATGAAAGACAACTTGCAAGAGCAGATCCCCGAGCTCATCGCATAGTGCTTCCATGTCGCCCGTGCGGATCGCGTGATCGACCTCGTACGCTTCTTCGAGGGTATAGGGCGCAATGGTGTCGAAGGTTTGCTCGACATCCCATGGACATCCCGTTTCGGGGTCTCGTAGTTTGGCCATGATTTCGAGTAGCTGTTCGAGCGACGAGAGTTTTTGAATCGGCATCATGACAAGTATGAAGACACGTAGCCCGTGATGCAACGAACCGGCAGACGCATCGATATGCGCGCCTATGACGGATTCTTCGTAGCCCCGGCAGAGAGGGTATTCGTCGGGATCTTTGCTGACCTTTCACAGGCCTGCCGTTCCCTCCGACACGTAACCGACGCGCAGGCTTCGGCCTATTGGCCCGAACCAATAACTCTTTCAAGACTCCGCCGATTGGGCGGCATGGCCATTGCAGTCTTTCACAGCATGCCTGTTGCAAAAATACTGATCGCAGAGATCAACGCTTTCCTGTCGCGCAATCCCACGCACAAAGTGTCCGTCACGGCACTCTTGAAAGCAGTCAATCGGATCGACACCGAGTTCACCGGAGAAACTCGGCTGTCGCTCCTTCGCGAGGCACGCACCGCGTTTCTCCAACAGATCAAGACCCTCGAAGCAACAGAGCAAACACTCCACGCACTCGAAACGCTTCACTCGAATCAGAGAAATCTTGTCGATCGATTGAAGAAGATCGTTGTGACAAAGCCCGAAGGCACCACGCTCCACTAGGAGTCTGTGCGGTGGAAGATGTGCGTGAACAGATGTGGAGACGATGTCGATGGCAAGGCGCGAAAGCGCCGCTCTAGCTGGCTACAGCTAGCTTTCGCAACACAGCCAGCGGCGTTGGATCCGCGTTTGGGTGCGTGCGCCTTCTGCCGCGCAGACTCCTAGCAGGCGCCCATTCACACTACGTGAATCGCGAGAGCCGAGTACCCGCTAGGGTCGAGACAGCAGATCCCGGGCAATCGCCGAAATTTGAATCTCATCGGTCCCTGCGTAGATCTGCAGCACCTTCGAATCGCGCGCAAGTTGTTCGACGTGGTACTCGCTCATGTAACCGTTGCCACCGTAGACCTGCACGGCTTCCATTGCGACTTCCACAGCAGCCCGAGCGCTGTAGAGCTTCATCGCGCTCGCTTCGGCGAAGGTGATCCCACGCCCAAGCTCGGCGCCTTCGATTGTTCGGAAAACCATGTTCTGAACGTTAATGCGCGCAACTTCCATGCGAGCAAGCTTGTCCTGAATCAACTGGAATTCTCCGATCGGGCGGCCGAATTGAACCCGTTCCTTCGCGTATTTGAGTGAAAGCTCAAGGCAACGCTCGATGATGCCTAGCGCCATCGCAGCGACACCCGACCGCTCCATGGAAAACGTGTCCTTGGTCCCCGAACTCTGTCGCGTCACGGGCTTCCCCCCAAGCAACAGGTCTTTCCCCGCAATCACGTCCGACAAGAACAATTCACCGGTTGGCGACGAATGCAGTCCCATCTTCCGCATGGGCTTGGTTTGTGTGAGCCCCTCCATGCCAGTCTCCAGCACGAAGTTCATGATCTTGCGATCCTTCGGGTCGACCCCCGCTTCTTCAAGTTTGCAAATGAAGATAATCGTGTCCGCGTACGGGCCGTTCGTGATGAAGGTCTTGTTGCCATTTAGCGTATAGGTGCCGTCGCCGTTGTCCCGTGCGGTCGACTTCATGCTGCCGAACGCGTCGGAACCCGAGCCCGGTTCGGTGATCGCCCAAGCGCCAATTTTGTCCATCGTCAAAAGGTCGAGACCGAAGCGTTCTTTCTGTTCGATCGTTCCCTTTGACATGACAGATGCCGCAGCGAGCCCCGTGCTCACCCCCATCGCGGTGACCATCCCAGGGCAATAGCGGCAGATTTCAATGATCGGCACGAGGGTCATTGCAACCGCATCACCCCGGCCGCCAGTGTCCTTCGCGCGCTTCTTCTTTCCACTTGGTTCTTCGCCCGCGGCGATTCTCTTTTCGAGGGCGATCTGTTTTTCAAAGCGCGTGCGCGCCATCTCGTCCATGCCGAACGTGCTGAAGAGCTTGCGCAGGATGTCATACGGCGGCATGTCACCATGTTCGAGTTCTTCGAGGTTGGGCACGATTTCCGCCTCGATAAAGCGACGCACGGCGTCGCGAATCATCTGATGTTGCTCACTCCATTCGATCATATGAATTCAACCTTTGAGTCGGGTCGACGCTTGGCGACGATTCGATTTGGGATGTCGAGTTTGGTTGCACACACAAGCATGCAGGCATCGAATCCCCGGCGTAGACATGGGCAAGCGGAGGAGACCGCAATGCCGCTTGACGAAAGGGCGCGACGAATGAACACGCTAGCAATTCCTTGGGGAGGCGCGGGGCCCCAGTCATCTGG
>JASDVE010000051.1:0-8373 GCA_041891195.1 Myxococcota bacterium
ACGTGGGGACCTCTTTGAATTTGCGCTCAGCGGAGGAACGCCGAGACCGCGAGGATAAACTTAAAGAAAGACTTTAACAAAGCGCTGGGCAGACGTGATGCTCATCCGCCGGTGGTTTGCCGGTGAATCAGTACCCCCGGAAGGGAAGTCATGAAGGTCAACTGTGTCGAAGCAATGTGGTATTCGTACGCGAGAAAGAGATTGCCCAATGGTTTCGATGACCTTTCAGAATGCGGCGCGCTCGGAGTCTAATTTGGACCGCGCTGCCATGCGAGGGTGTGTCGCGTATGCACCACAAAGGCTGCATGTGACATCAACCAAAGTGACAAAAGGAAATATCGGTGATTGACGCGATCTTCTGGGACAACGACGGAGTTTTGGTCGACACGGAAAAAAACTTCTACGCCGCGAACCGAGAGTTGTTGGCTGAGCGCGGGATCGAGCTGGATCACGAAACGTTCGCGGAGTGGTCGCTGCGGCGAGGTCGCAGTGTTTTTGAAATGATCGAAGGCTTGACGGAAACTGAGCGAGAAGCGCTGCGTGACGAACGGAACCGACGCTACGAACGAACCCTGCGAAGTGGCGTCGAGGTTTTCGACGGGGTGGAAGCCTGCCTGCAAGAGCTTCACGGGCGCTTGCCCATGGCCGTTGTGACGAGTGCGTATCCCGATCACTTCGAAATCATTCACGCCCAGACGGGCCTGATGCGATATTTCGAGTTCGCACTTCGCGGCGGAGACTATGCGCGCCACAAGCCGCATCCCGATCCGTATCTCGATGCGGCCACGAAACTCGGCGTGGACCCGGCCCGTTGTCTGGTCGTCGAAGACTCGGAGCGCGGGCTCGTGTCCGCAGTCGCGGCAGGAATGCGCTGCATCGTCGTCCCGAACCCCCTCGCTGCCGACCCCGACCTTTCCGCGGCGAGTTACGTCATAGAAACCGTAAGCGAGATTCCTTCGATCGTGAGCGGGTTGCTTCGGCAGGAGTAAGCGTGAGGGGTGTCAACTCGGGGCTCCCCTGCGCTGGTGCTTGGCCGACAGGATGAGCCCCTACGGGCTAATCCTGTAACCTGATCGGCTCACGTATTGCCGGAGTGAGTGTGGGCGCAGTGAAACGATGTCGATGGGCTGAAGGCAATGACCTCGCTGTCGCGTATCACGATGAAGAATGGGGCGTGCCGTCTCGCGACGACCGGTATCTGTTCGAAATGTTGATCCTCGAAGGTGCCCAAGCGGGGCTGAGCTGGAATACGATCCTCGCCAAGCGTGCCGTGTACCAGCGCGTCTATCAGAATTTTGACCCGCCAAAGGTCGCACGTTTTGACAAACGCAAGCGGGAGCGCCTGCTCGCGAACCCCGGCATCGTTCGCAATCGCTTGAAGGTCGAGTCCTCGGTCAGCAACGCCGAGGCGTTCCTTGCGGTACAAGTGGACCATGGAACGTTCGCCAACTATCTCTGGGGTTTTGCTGGCAATGAAGTTGTTCAGAATCGACGAGCCGCTGCGCAAGGCCTGCCCACCGAAACCGATGCGTCCCGCGCACTCAGTCGAAGCTTGAAGCACCTGGGGTTTCGCTTTGTGGGTCCCACCATCTGTTACGCTTTTATGCAAGCGGTTGGCCTGGTCAATGATCACGAGCCCAGGTGCTTTCGAGATCAGGAAGTCAAACGCCTGTCTCGCTCGAAGCACTCGACATCATAACGATCGTTACGCCACGGCAGGTCGCTACACTACACACCATAACTCAGCGCGCGCCCGCGCATAGAACACCCCACACACCCGGAGCCATGAATGCAACCCCGTGAAGTTCTGTCTGTTGACGAAATTGAATTGAGTGACATCGCGCTTTGGCTGAGGCCGATGGAAGAGCGCGAAGGCGCTTTCGCCACGCTCCGCCGAGAGAGACCGGTGTCTTTTCACCAAGAGCCGCCGATACCGGAAGGGATGGATTTTCCGCGGGGCAGCGGATATTGGGCCATCACCAAGCATGCCGACATTCTCCATGTAAGTCGCAACCCCGAAATTTTTTGTTCGAGGCAGGGGACCAACATCGGCGATCTCCCGGAACCCTTCCTCGAATATTTCGGAAACATGATCAATCTGGACGGCGAGCGGCATGCTCGAATGCGCGGGATTGTGTCGCGGGGGTTCACGCCACGCATGATCCAGCGCGCAGAAGAGAGCGTTGAGCGTGCTGTTGCCAAGATCATGGCGAACGTCATCGAAAAGGGTGAGTGCGACTTCGTCAAAGAGATCGCCGCGCGTCTTCCGTTGGCCATCATCTGCGACATGATGGGGATCCCCGAAAGTCAGCATGACTTTGTGATCGAGAACAGCAACGCGATTATCGGCGTGGCGGGCGGTGACCCCGAATTTGTTACGGACCCCGCGGATATCATTCCTCGAATTTTGGGTGGCGGCCAAGCGCTCAACGAACTCTGCAAGGAACTCGCGATCGAACGACGCAAGAGGCCGACGGATGACTTGGTGTCGGCGCTCGTGAATTCCGAAATCGAGGGACAGTCGCTTACAGACGAAGAGCTAGGGTCGTTCTTTGTGCTGCTTGTCGTCGCGGGCAACGAAACGACGCGCAACGCCATTAGTCACGGCATGAAGGCATTGTGTGATTACCCCGAGCAACGAGAGATATGGGCCCGGGACTTCGAAGGCATCGCACCGACCGCAGTGGACGAGATCATTCGCTGGGCATCACCGGTGCTCTCGTTTCGTCGCACGGCAACGCAAGACACCGAGATCCGCGGTCAGAAAATCTCAGAGGGCGACAAAGTCGTGCTCTGGTACAACTCCGGGAACCGCGACGAAGAGGTCTTTGAGGATCCCTTCAAGTTCGATGTGCGCCGCACACCGAACGAGCACGTTGCGTTCGGTGGGCCGGGCCCGCACTTCTGCCTGGGGGCTCACCTCGCCCGACGTGAAGTCACCATCATGTTCCGCGAAATTTTCCGCACGTTGCCCGATCTCGAAATTACGAGCGAGCCCGATCGACTGTGGTCCAATTTTGTGCACGGCATCAAGCGGATGAATTGTCGCTTCACCCCTGGCGGTGCGAGGGCTTAGTCGTGCTTAGTCGCGCTTAGTTTAGAAGGCCGCGAAACGTTCAACATTTCCATCAGCGGCCAAAGCTTTTATGCTGCGCCCGTGTCGCTTAACTTAAACTGAAAACTTAGGAGAGTGTCATGTCCGCCCCCTACCGAATCTTTGGTGTCGAGAATTCCCCATTCTCAGTGAAGGTCCGCTCGTACTTCCGTTACAAGGGGCTCGATCACGAATGGATCGTGCGCAACCTGTCGACCATGCCCGAATATCAGAAGTACGCGAAGCTTCCAATTGTTCCGCTGCTCGTGACGGCGGAGGACGAAGCCCTACAGGACTCGACGCCAATCATTGACTGGGCAGAGGCCAAGCATCCCGAGCCGAGCGTTCATCCCCGTTCCGAACCGAATCAATTTCTTTCGTGCCTGATCGAAGAATTTGGCGACGAGTGGGGCAATAAATGGATGCTGCACTATCGCTGGGCCCGCGAAGCTGACCAGGTCGCTGCGTCAACGCGACTCGTGGCCGAGATGATGCCCGACACGCCGGAAGAACAGCGCAAGGAGACCGCCGCGGGGATCGCCGACCGCATGAAGGGCCGAGTTTGGTTCGTGGGATCGAACGAGGTCACGGCCGCCCAGATCGAGGACTCTTGGGCCGAGGCGGTCGGCCTATTGGAGGCGCACCTTTCCGGTCGCGACTACTTGTTTGGGGCGCGACCTTCGTTTGGTGATTTTGGGCTTTGGGGGCAGGTCTACAACTGTCTCGTTGACCCGACTCCGGGTGGAATCTTGCGAGAAAAGGGCCCATCGATTGTCGCGTGGGTGGAGCGCATGCTCGATCCGAAGGCAAACGGCGAATTCGAAGCCTGGGAAGCCCTAGCGCCAACCCTTGCACCATTCGTCCAACGGATGTGCGGCGACCTTTTCCTGCCTTGGTCAGCGGCCAATGCAAAGGCGCTCGTCGGCGGCGACGAAACGTACGACGTCGAACTCGACGGTCGAACGTGGACGCAGAAGCCGGTGAAGTATCAGGCCAAGTCGTTGGCGGCGATTCGTGCGCGCTATGCGGCGGTTGCGGACAAGTCATCCCTCGACGAAGTGCTCGACGAACTGGGCTGTCGAAGCTGGCTCGCCAACTAGCTTCGCCGCGGTTTTCCGGCGAGGACCGGGGCTGAACTTCTGTTCAGAACATCACGAGTCGGCATCCAGACCCACATGAATGCGCAATTTGTGGGTCAGTTGTGCGTTTGACCGTCTCTATTGTGCCGGTGTGCCTCGGAAGTCGGAAGAATCTTTTGTACAGTTCGGACCTCGAATTTCGAGGGCGTTCAAGCGGGCGTCTGTGACCATTCGGTCGAACTCGGATTTCGAGTGTTTCGCAGATTGGCGCATGCCCCTCAGTTACAAGCTTCAAGTTTTGTCCGAGACCACGCGCCAAAATTGAAATCACAGAAATCATTCACAGTAAGCAAGAACTACATCGGCTCGAAAGACGGGCGCGCGAAGAGTTACGTCCCGCCCCGACCCGAGACCCCAAGGTGAGGAGAGAAAATGTCCAGCAGCACTGCACCGCTTAGCGGAGCGGAGATGAGAAAGCTTTTGTCGACACGCAAGATTGAGCGTGTCGTCGTGCTCGGTGCCAACGGCACCATGGGGTTTGGCAGTGCGGCGTTGTTTACGACCGCTGTTCCTCACGTGACGTTCCTTGCGCGCACCCGCGAGAAGGCCGAAGAAGGTCTGGCGGCGGCAATCAAACAGGTTCGCTCTCCCACCGTCGCGAGTCGATCGGCGGTTGGCGACTACGACAACGATCTTGACGAGGCGGTCGAAAAGGCTGATCTGATCTTCGAAACGCTGACTGAAGATTTCGCCATCAAGAAAGACATGTTCGACCGTATCGAGAAGGCCCGCCGGGACGACTCGATTGTCGCCACGGTCACTTCTGGCCTTTCGATCAACCAGCTCTGCGAAGGGCGAAGCGATTCGTTCCGCAAGAACTTCCTGGGGCTCCACTTCTTCAACCCCCCGAACGTGATTGTCGGCACCGAGTTGATCGCCGGCAAGGACACGGATCCAGAGCTCGTCGACTTCATCGACGCGTTTTCGACGATCCGCTTGGGGCGCGACATTATTCGCACCCACGACACGCCCGCATTCGCCGGCAACCGTGTTGGCTTCAAGGTTTTGAACGAAGCTGCGCAGCTCGCCGAGCAACTTGGCCCGGTGCTGGTGGATCGCCTGGTGGGTCCGTACACCGGCCGTGCGCTCACGCCTCTCGCGACGATCGACTTGGTCGGCTGGGACATCCATCGCGCCATCGTCGACAACGTCTACGACAACACCGATGACGAGGCTCACGAAACCAACAAGCTGCCCCAGTACATGGCCGACTTGATGGAGAAGGGCGTCCTTGGCAACAAGAGCGGTGCTGGCTTCTTTAAGAAGGACGGAAAGGTCAAGCTGGCACTCGACGTTGCATCCGGGGACTACAAGCCGGTTGCGGACATCAAGTTGCCGAACCTCGACTACATCGACGAAGTCTCGACGTTCCATGCACAGGGGCGCTACGAAGAAGGCATGGCCGCTTTCCTTGCAGCCCCTGGCGACGAAGCCTCAATCGCTCGCAAAGTGATCGCGGGTTACATCAGCTACGCGTTTCACCGCGTAGGCGAAGCGACGGACACGATCACCGGGATCGACATGATCATGGGCTCTGGCTTCAACTGGGCCCCCCCGAGTGTCTTGGTCGATACGATCGGCGCCGGTGCGACGGTCAAGTTGATTGACGAGGCAGGGCTTCCGGTCCCGCAGGCGATTAAAGCGGCGGCAGATTCGGGCAAGCCCACAGCGTTCTTTTCACACCCGTTCATCAATACCGGCAAGTACTTCGTCGCCGGTTGATCTGAACGGTCTTTAATGCGTCCTGCCCGACGCGTCTTTGGTTGACAAAGGACGTCGGGTCAAGGAAATCGAATAGACAGCTCACTTGAGCAGCAGGCAACAGGAGTAAGGACATGGCAACCCCGGAAGTGTATGTGATTGGTGGCTACCAAACGGACTTCGCACGCAACTGGACCAAGGAGAACAAGCACTTCTCGGCGCTGATGCGCGAGTCGGTGCTGGGGGCTCTCAACGTGTGCAAGATCGAACCTGAAGAAATCGAAAGCGCCCACGTTGGCAACTTTGCAGCGGGCCTCTACTGCATGCAGGGCCACCTCGGTGCGTTTTTCACGGAAGTGCATCCTGCCTTCAGTGGCCTGCCTACGGGTCGTCACGAAGCGGCGTGTGCGTCGGGCAGCATCGCGATTCTCGCCGCCGGTGCCGAGATCGAAGCCGGTCGTTATGACCTGCAGGCGGTCGTGGGGATCGAGCAGATGAAGACCGTGTCCGCTGCAGAGGGCGGAGCCTTTCTCGGAACCGCGGCTTGGTACGAGCAGGAAGCGAAGGACATCGAGTTCCCGTTTCCGAAGCTCTTCGGCAAGCTCGGCGACGAATACGACAAGCGCTACGGCCTCAAGGACGAGCATCTCGCCGAGATCAGCCGCATCAACTACGACAACGCGAAGCTCAACCCGAACGCGCAGACCCGCACCTGGTACATGAACAAGGAGCACGCACTCTGCCGCACGGACGACAACGCCGAAGTCGGTGGCCGTATCCGCATCGCGGACTGCTCACAGGTCACGGACGGCGCAGTGTGCGTCTTCCTCGCATCGCGCAAGTACGCAGAGAAGTACGCCGAGCGCAACGGCAAGCAGCTTTCGGACATTCCGAAGCTGAAGGGCTGGGGGCACAACACGTCGCGCCTGCGCTTCGTGGACAAAGTTTTCGAAAGCCGGGACAACGAGTTTGTTCTTCCACACGTTCGCAGCACGATCACCAGCGCTCAGAAGCGGGCCGGTATGGCGGACACGTCGGCGGTTGACGGCATCGAGACCCACGACTGCTTCACCACGTCGGAATACATGGCGATCGACCACTTCGGCATCACCGCACCCGGTGAAAGTTGGAAGGCGGTGGAAGCGGGTTGGCTCGAGATTGACGGCAAGATCCCGATCAATCCCAGTGGTGGCCTGATCGGTGCCGGTCATCCGGTGGGTTCGACGGGAGTTCGCCAGTTGCTCGACGCGTACCTGCAGGTCACCGACCAGGCGGGAGCGTATCAGGTGGAAGGCGCGAAGAACTTCCAGACCCTGAACATCGGCGGGAGTGGCACGACGAGCTGCAGCTTTATTGTAGGGATGTAGTTGTGGGCTTGTGCTCTAGATAAGCCACGACGACAGGACTGAACAGGGCCGCGGTGCAGTATGCGCCGCGGCCTTTTTCTGTTGATCCCCTGGTTGTTTACGCGCCCGCGACCGGGTTGCGCAAAAGGGTCGCGAGCCAGGGCTGTTGATCTCTTGGCAGCCCCGGAGGTCGGTAGTAGTGACGGATCTCTTCGAAGCCTGCCTCTTCAGCAAAGCGCAGCCAGGTTTCGAGGTCGTGATAGGCGCCGTAGCGCTTGCCGTTCCATCCCTCTCGGTTGTCTCCACGCGGGTTCGACGAGAAGAGCACACCGCCGGATTTTAGAGTTTGGCGTAGCTGTCCCAGTACGCGAACGATCTCGCTCGTGGGGATGTGGAAGAGAGACGCATTGGCGAAGACCCCATCGAAGTGCGCTGCCGGCAGATCGAGCGCGATGAAGTCTTGATGTAAAATCTCGGCTCCCGAGTTTGCCTTTGCCATTTCGACGAACGCCGCACTCCCGTCGAGGCCAACGGGTTTATGCCCTCGCGCCAGGAACGCGATGAGGTCACGACCGGGTCCGCATCCAAAATCGAGAATTCGATGTGGGCCTTGGCCGGGCAGGGCGTCGAGGAGCGCATCCATGTTCTGGGATACGTCATGATCTTTGGTACCGAGCCAAAACCCTTCTGCCGCGGATTCGTAATGTTGGAGGGTTCCACTCGTAATTTCGCTTAATCGACGCGCTTCGGATTCCGTCACGCGGGCAACATAACAGACCCAGTTGGGAGGACGCGCGCGGATCTCGGAGCCGGTCGCGATCCCATCTCCACAGACCCGTGATCGAATTTGAACGGGTCCGCGGGTCCCGAAGCGTTTGGAGTTTGTGTAGACCTGGTCTGAATGTCCGGGCCGGTGACAATCTCGTTGAATACCGTTCGACTCCGCGAGGTCAGTTCGGGGGAACTGTGTATCCAGAGAATGTGCCGGGAGTTATCAGTTGGTTGCACATTGGGCCCCAGCGCGTTGCACGAATCGTCGGCGTTCTCGACCGAGGCCTAGGCCCAAATTTCTTGCGATGGCTTGGCCCCATCC
>JASDVE010000052.1:0-5557 GCA_041891195.1 Myxococcota bacterium
AGGCGATCTATTACGAAGGCGACAACGGCGAAAACATTGTCGAAAAAGACATCCCGGAAGCGATGCAGGCCGAAGCCGAAGCCGCGCGCGAAGAGATGCTCGACGCGGTCTCCATGTTCAGCGATGAGCTGATGGAAGGTATTCTCGAAGAGAGTGTGACCGAGGAAATGATTCACACTGCAGTGCGCGCTGGGGTGCTTGCGTTGGAATTGACTCCGGTCTATCTCGGTTCGGCGTACAAGAACAAGGGTGTTCAGACGCTGCTCAATGCGGTCATCTCTTACTTGCCTGCGCCGACGGACATCAAGAACACGGGCGTCGACCTCGATAACGAAGAAGCCGAAGTGATCATCGAGTCCAATCTCGAAAAGCCCACTGTCGCGCTGGCGTTCAAGCTCGAAGATGGTCGTTATGGCCAGCTGACCTACGTACGCGTCTACCAAGGCACGCTTAGGAAGGGCTCGACAATCATTAACTCGCGTACCGGCAAGAAGCACAAGGTCGGCCGTCTGGTGCGTATGCACTCGGACGAAATGCAGGACATCGAGGACGCCGGTTGCGGCGACATCGTGGCGTTGTTCGGGATCGACTGCGCTTCCGGTGACACCTTCACGGACGGCAAGCTCAACTACGCAATGAGCTCGATGCATATTCCGGACCCGGTGATCTCACTTTCGATCAAGCCGAAGGATCAGAGCTCCCAGGACAACATGGGGAAGGCACTCGGTCGCTTCGTCCGCGAAGACCCGACGTTCCGCGCTGGTGTCGATCCCGAGAGCAACGAAACGGTGATCTCCGGCATGGGCGAACTTCATCTCGAAGTGTACGTGGAGCGCATGCTTCGCGAATACAAATGCGAAGTCGAAACCGGTGCACCCCAGGTGGCGTACCGCGAGACGATCTCGCGCAAGGCTGACTTCACCTACACGCACAAGAAGCTGACTGGTGGTTCGGGTCAGTACGGCAAGGTCTCCGGCTACCTCGAGCCCATCGAACAGGACGACGAGGGACCGAAGGACTTTCAGTTCGTCAGCAAGATCAAGGGGGGTGCGATTCCGACGGAATACATCCCGGCAGTCGAGAAGGGCTTCCGCGCCAGTCTCGGCAAGGGCCGCTTGATCGGCTTCCCGGTTTTGGGGCTTCGCGTCGTGATCAACGATGGTTCGTCACACGCAGTTGATTCTTCAGAAATGGCGTTCCAAGCTGCAGGTCGTGGCGCCTTTCGCGAGGGCTTCGCAAAGGCCAGGCCGATCATCATGGAGCCGATCATGAAGCTTGAAGTCGAGGGCCCGAGTGAGTTCCAGGGCGCCATTCTCAAGACGATCATGCAGCGCCGCGGTCAGATCATTGGCACCGTCGACAACGAGGGCTTCACCCAGGTGACGGCCGACGTGCCGCTTTCCGAAATGTTTGGCTACTCGACGGACCTGCGATCCTCGACCCAAGGCAAGGCGGAATTCTCAATGGAGTTCAATCGTTACAGCCCGGCAACTGCCGAAGTGACGAAGGAGCTCAAAGAGAAGTACTCGTCGAAGATCCCGGACGAAGAAGAATAGAAACTTCGCACAAGCGAGACGCGAGACAAAAAGAGCCGACTTCCTCAGGGAAGTCGGCTCTTTTGTTTTGTCCGTGAGACTGTTGCTGCGACTAGGCGAGCGGCTCGAGCAGTAGCGGCAAACCGTCGAGGGGCTTCGAGATCGGCGCCTGTTGTACAGGCATCTCGTAACCCGGAAGTGTTTGCCACCGGTATCGCCGCACCAGGTGGTGCATCACGATCTTGATCTGCGTTTCCGCAAAGCGCAGCCCAATACACATGTGTTGTCCGCCACCGAAGGGGATATAGCTGTGGGTGTGTCGCTGGTCTTCGGCTCGCTCGGGCGTGAAGCGTTCCGGGTCGAAGCGGTGCGGCTCGTCCCACCACTCTGCGAGGTTGTGGCTATGAAGGGCGGACACAATGACCATCGCGCCTTTCGGTATTCGGTATCCCTTGAACTCGAACTCGCGCTCGGCGATGCGCGGGATTACGGGCAGGGGCGGGTAGCGGCGAAGGGTCTCCTTCATTACAAGCGACGTGCTCGGGAACTTGCCGAGATCGGCAAAGCCCACGTGATCCGTGTTGAGGGCGACGGATTCTTCGCGAATGCGATCCTGCCATTCTGGGTGTCGTCCAAGTTCGTAGAGCATCGACGTCAGCGTGCTCGTGGTCGTGTCATGGGCCGCCATCATCAAAAAACTCATGTGATCGATGATTTGTTGGTCGGTGAAGCGTTCGCCTTCGTCGGTTTCGGTTCGACATAGACGACTGAAAATGTCGGGCGCGTCCCCTTCTCTTCGCTTGGAGATCATGCCACCGATGAAGTCGATCATGAACGCGCGTGCTTTGAGGCCGCGGTAAAACTCGAGTCCGGGGATGTTCAGTCGCAGACGTGACATCGACGCGGAAACCAGCGCTTCCATCGCGTGGCTGAGCTGCTCGGCTTCTTTTCCGAGTTGGACGCCGAAGAAGGTGCGCGCAGCCATCTGGAGGGTGAGCTCTTTGAGCGCCGGGAACGCTTCGAAAGTTCCGCTTGGGTTTTGCCAACCCGTGATGCCTTGCTCGACGATGTCGTTCATTTGCTCGGTATAGCCGTGTAGTGCAGGACGAGTGAACGCGGTGTGCATCACCTTCCGGTTCCACTTGTGCTCGGCGCCGTCCAACAACAGGAGACCATCGGGAAAGATCTTCCCCATGATCATCATCCACGGCTTGCGGGCCGAGAATATGCGCTCGGTGTCGAGCAGCACCAGTCGGTTGGCATCCGGGCCAAATAAGTTGACCATGTGCATGCCCGGCAGACGCACGGCAGCGGCATCACCGTACTTTTCGTGGGCGCGCTGAAGACCCGAAAGCATGTCCCGACGTTCGGCACTTGCATTCATCAACCTGTACCAGATGTCGCTGAGCCCCTGTCGAGGCAGTTCTTTTAGCGCGCTGACATCCCCCGTATGGCCCGGGGCAGAGCTCGGTGTCGACGCGGGTGTCGCTTCTGGCTCTACGCTCATTCGGGCCAGAGCGGCTCAGGGATTTCAAAGCCGACCGGGTTGTCCCAATGGTTGCGGAAGGCGACTTCGTGCGCGGGGCGTCGTGGTGCGGTTGCCCAGCGTCCGGTCGGATACCCCATCGTGATCGTGCAAGAAAACTGCCAGCCCGAATCGGCGGGGACACCCAGGATGTTCATCATTTTTTCGTGATGGAAAAGCATCACGCTCGTCATCGCGGTGCCGACGCCTTCGGCACGGGCCGCAAGCATGGCGTTCCATACCGCGGGGTAAATTGAAGCGCCGGTGGTGTCGCCCTTGCAGAACGCAAAGAGCATCAGGGGGTAGTCTTCGAAATTGTCGGCGAGCCACATGGCCGACTTGTACATCTTGGTGAAGCTGACGCTCTCGGGCGCATCGGGGTTGGCTTCGGCGGCATCGGCTTGTGCTTTGTAAATTGAACCGAAAACAGTGCTGAGTCCATCGCGGTAGAGCGGGCCAAGTTGGCCCTTCACTTCCGGCGAGTCGACGAGCAAGAACCGCCAACCTTGGGCGTTGCCGCCGGTGGGTGCGCGCACTGCGGCGTCGAGAATGCGTTGCTGTACTGCGTCGGGGATTGGATCTTTCTTCACCCGTCGCATGGCCCGAGTCGTGTAGAGAGCTTCGTGGATATCCATGACGACTAGCTTGGCACCCCGAGCGAGTGGGTGCCAGCTTGTATTTGCGAAGGCGTCCGGGGGCGGGGTTTAAAAAGGCCAGACCCGAGGGATCACCGTAATGGCGATCGTGGCGCAGACGAGGTTGAGCGGGATCCCGACTTTTACAAAGTCGGTGAACCGATAACCGCCCGGGCCGTATACCAGCAGATGGGTTTGATACGCGACCGGTGAGGCGAAGGCGGATTGCGCGCCCAACGCCACGGCGATGATGAAGCTTCTAGGGTCGACGCCGGCTTGTCCCGCTGCTGCGACCGCGACCGGGAACATCAACGCCGCGGATGCGTTGTGATGGAGCATTTCGGACATCAGCATCGTTACGAGGTAGACGGTCGCGAGGACCGCGACTGGACCATAGGCTTCAGAATGCGAAACGAGGACATTGGCGATCGCCGTCGCGGCGCCGGTCTTTTCAATTGCCGCAGCGATCCCCAATCCCGAAGCGATCACGACCAGGACATGCATCTGAATGCTCTTGCGTGCCATCGCGCCGGTAATGCAGCGCGCCGCGATTAAGAAGCCGCCGGCCACGAATGCACCGATCGAAATCGGAATTACGTTGGTTGCGGCGAGGATGACCATCAAGGCGAAAACGCCAATCGCGAGCCACGCGCGGTCGTGGCGAGGTACGTGAGATTCTGGGACCTCGCTTACCAAATAGAAGTCGGGGCTGTTGGCGTGTTTCGCCGCGAAATTTGATGAAGCCTGGAACACCAAGGTGTCCCCCGTGTTAAGCGTGATCTGGCCGAGTTTCCCTGGGACGCGTTCGCCGTTGCGGTGGACGGCGATCACGGCGGCGTCGTATTGGCTGCGAAAACTCGCGGCTTTGAGTGTCCGACCAATGAGGGGCGACGAGCGGGAGATCACGGCTTCGGTCAAGCGATGTTCGTGCGTGCCGCGAGCCGGGGCGTCTTCGTCATCGATGGGGACGAGGCCGCGAATGCGCTGCAAGTCGACGATCGTCGACACGACCCCGGCAAAGACGAGATGATCTCCGGAGCGGATAATCGTGTCGGGCGAGACCGAAGTAATGATCTTTTCCCCGCGGCGGATTTCAAACAAGAACAAGCCGTTGAGGGCGCGCAGGCCCGCGGCCTCAATGCTTTGGTTGATGAGTGTGCAGTCGGGTTCTACGAGCATCGACACGGTATATTCCCGACGTCGCTCGCCAACCGTTGAGGTGGGGTCTCTGCGAGACGGCAAGATCCGGGGTGCGACGAAGAAGAGATAGAGGAGCCCGGTGATCGTCATGGGAATGCCAACGGGTGCGAGTTCGAAAAGCGAAAGCGGTTCCATTCCCGACTGATTCACGAGACCGGCAACGGTGAGCGTGACGCTTGTGCCGATGACAGTGATGCTGCTGCCGAGAATCGTCGAGTAAGAAAGCGGGATCAGCATCCGACTCGGTGCGATGTTGTGCCGGCGGCACCAGTCGATCACGAGCGGCGTCATCATCGCAACGATCGGTGCGTTGTTGAGAAAACCCGAGAGTCCCGCAAGCACGGGGAGCGTGCGCACCATCCCGCTGAATTCGGTTTTTGCCTTGCCGAACAGTCTGCCGAGGGTGAGTTCGAGGGCGCCGGTTTCCCGCATCGCGGCCGAGAGAACAAACAATGCGGCGACCGTGGCCATGGCCGGGTTGGCGAAACCGCTGAACGTCTCTTCCGGGGTCAGGACACCGGTGGCACCCAGCACGATCAAGCCGGCCAGCATGATGAGGTCGGGTGGCGCCAATCCGCGCACCATGGCAATCAAAACGAGGAGTACCACCCCGAGCGTCAGCCAGCCCTGCCAATCCAGTGATTCCATCGCTCGTCACGATA
>JASDVE010000052.1:5567-8349 GCA_041891195.1 Myxococcota bacterium
ACGATACCCGGTCGGGATCGAAAGCTCCAACCGTCGATTCACAACAATTACGCCAGCATCACAACAGGACAGCCTGGTTCCAACTGTTGGCTAGGCTAATTCGAGCCGTTACGTGCAAATGTGCGAGCATTTTTCGCTCACGATGCATGACCAGAATAAAGGATGCATGGTATGTCGCTCGATGGATTTGACGACTTTGAGTTCGAATATGACGGGGTGACGCGCCGTGTATACAAGCGCGGGACAGGCCCTGGTGTGGTGGTGATGCATGAAATTCCAGGGATCACGCCCCAAGTCGCGGGCTTTGCAAGTCGGGTCGCAGACGAAGGCTTTACCGTCTACTTGCCGCACCTGTTCGGCAAGCCCAATAAAGCGCTGAGCGTGCCTTACATTGTTGGGCAACTCTTGCGCGCCTGTGTTAGCCGGGAATTCAGCGTGTTCGCCAAACACGAATCGAGCCCCATCACCGATTGGCTGAGGGCGCTTTGCCGCCATGCCCACTCCGAATGCGGCGGCCCCGGAGTCGGGGCGATCGGCATGTGTTTGACGGGCAACTTTGCGCTTTCGTTGATGGTGGACGAAAGCGTGATGGCGCCAGTGCTGAGTCAACCCTCGCTGCCGTTTGGCGTCAGTGCGGACCACCGCGCGGCGATGCATCTTTCTGAAAGCGATCTCGCGATCGTGCGCAAGCGGGCGAGCGAAGGTTGTGGTGTCTTGGCACTTCGCTTTACCGGCGACCCGATGTGTCCCCGCGAGCGATTTGAAACCATGCGACGCGAGCTAGGCGAGGGCTTTGAGGCGATTGAAATCGACTCAAGTGAAGGCAACCCGCACGGTATCCAGAAGATGGCGCATTCGGTGGTGACGACCGATCTGGTCGACGAAGAAGGACACCCCACGCAGGTGGCGCTGCATCGCGTGCTCGAAGTGTTTCGCGAACGACTGAACCCATAGTGTCAGCGTTCGCGCAGTTTACTGATTCGGAAGCCCCTGAAACTCGGCGAGGTGTTCCTTCCAGCCGGATTTTAGTCCGTTCGTTTCTTGGCGTGTGAGTCCCAGCTCTTCCGCGATCTTGAATACCTCGGCGCTCTCGGTGGTGGAGATGCTGCCGTCCGCAGCCGAGATCGCATAGAGGCATTCGACGAGTCCGAAGCGCTGTTCGCGGGTCGACATGTCTCGAAACTTTCGCGTTACCAAGTAGTTCGCGGTGCCGCCTTCGTCGCGCGTCTGCGACAAAGCGATTTCAACCGCGAGTTTGGCTTCGTCGTCGCTGAGGTTGCCGAGAGAAGCGGTCGCACGCTTCATCGCTTCCACTTCACTGTCTTCGATACGCAGGTCTGCATGGGCTGCCCGGGCAAGGACGTACGCGAACGCGGCAATGTAGTGGGCGCGTTCCTTCGGCATGCCGTCTAGGGCTTCCGCGATGCGTGTGATCGTGGGGGAGTCGCTTTCGTCGCCGTCGCCACCCGAGTCGATCCCTAATAATCGTTTCAGCAAGGACATGGTTTGAAGAACTCCTGTGGTCGTGCGGGCGCAGTTTGGGCGCAGTACGGATCTAGTACGGTTCGGATGACCGACGCTCGCTCGGCCGTTTTTGGATTGACACCCTAGGGCGCGTCGCAGTTTCTCTCACTGGCTAGGGTCGGGCAAGGGGATCTCGGCTCAGCACCCCTCGCGTTTGTAATTTTGTGCCCCCCAGCGTTTGGCACTAAGCTCGGCGTTGGTGGCTACCAGCAGCGGACGGTTTTGGGGATTGGCCTTGGCATTGCTCGCGCTCGTCGCGCTCGCGATACGCGTCAATAATGCGTTTTTTTACCCGCTGCACTTCGGCTTCGACGCTCCCGCCAACTGGGAATACATCGAGCGGCTGCTGACGAGTTGGACGTTGCCGGCCCCCGACGCAGGCTGGTCGACCGCGCACCCGCCGTTTTTCTACTACCTGTCTGCGTCGGTTGGACGCGCGATGGGGGGAAGTGGTGTTCAGTCGATCACCATCGCGGTGCGCCTTCTCAGCAGCATTGTTGGAATGGCGGGCGTCGCGTGTGCGGTCGCATGGGTTTGGCGAATTGACCGAGAAAACCGGCCCCGCATCGTGATGGCCGCCGCGCTACTTCTCTTTATGCCCGCGCACATCTACATGAGCGCGATGCTCGGAGAGGAGATTCTCTCCGGTGCGTTGATCAGCGCCGTTCTCTACGGCGTCGCGGTCGATCTGACCCGAGAACCCGAACAACGGTTTTCCCTGTTGGCGACCGCTGGATTGGGTGTGTTGGCCGGGCTTGCGTTTCTGACGAAGCTGACGGGGCTATTGGTCGTGGCCGCGGCGGGCTTCGCGTATTTGGTGGATGCGCTTCGGCGTCGTGACCTGACCCACGTTATTCCAAAGGTGTTGGTTTTTGGCTTGATCGCCGGGGTGATCGGTGGCTGGCCGTATGTGTTGAACCGCGTCGAATACGGCTACTTCTACCCCCAAAGTTTGATGGTTCACGAGCTGATGTTCACGATGCCCCCGGGTGAACGCGGCCTGATGGACTACTTGACATTTCCTCTTGCCACGTTTTTTGAGCCGAACGTGCTTGCGCCCGATTTGCTGCATTCGGTTTGGGGGACTACGTACACCACGCTCTGGTTTGACGGGCACCGTGTGATTTTGCCACGCATTGATTTGTACGTTTCAAACGTTGGCTCTTGGTTGTTGGTGCTCGGACTGTTGCCGACGCTGGCGTTCATCGTGGGCTGCGGACGAGGGCTTCGTCGTGCGGTCCGCGAACCCGGAGGCCCC
>JASDVE010000053.1:0-3639 GCA_041891195.1 Myxococcota bacterium
CTCGTGGCGGCAACGCGTCGCGAATTCGGACTCCACCAAGACACAACGCCTGCCTTGCGCAACATCTACTGGATCGCCGGGTATCCAAGGCTGATTGAGCTGACGAGAACGCTTTCCGTCGATTGAAAAACTTCAACGCAATCACTGGGTGTAAGGTTTCGCACGCATTGCAAAGGGAAGCATTTCTATAGACAATCGGGCCGTGCGCAAACTAACAAGGTATTTGAAGATGAATTTCCGTGCGGGACAGATTGGGTTGGTGCTGTTGTGTTGGGCTGGCTCTGCCGCTGCGGAATCTTCCGCAGATCGGTTTGCGGCGCAGGTTGCGGAAAAGCTCGGCGCAACCGCGGGTGCCACCGTGGCAGACATTGGTGCGGGTGATGGCCAGTACGCCATCGCGATGTCCAAGGTTGTGGGTTTGTCAGGAACGGTATTCGCGACTGAGCTTGAAGAAGAAGATCGCAACGACATCCAAGCCAGTGCAGACGCGGCGGGCGCTTCGAACGTTCAGGTGCGCAAGGCAGAGTTCGAAGGGACGGGTCTTCCAGCGGCCAGTGTCGACGGCATCTACTTGCGGCGCGTGTACCACCACATCACCGCACCGGAACCGTTCGTGAAAAACTTGTTCGAAACAATTCGTCCCGGCGGTCGGCTCTTGATCGTCGACTTTTCGCCCGCATGGTTTCTTTCATTGTTTCCGCCGGAGGGGATCCCCCAAAACCGTGGCGGCCACGGCATTGTCCCTTCACTCGTCGTCGAAGAACTCCAAGGCGCGGGTTTCAAGCACGTAGAAACCATCGACGAGTGGGATCCCGACGCTTGGTTCAACAATGACTTTGGCGTTGTCTTCGAAAGGCCCGCTCCGAACTGAGTGACAGCGCAGAGATTTGTCGGCTGCGTCCGTCGGTTGTACCGTCAGCCATATGACAACCCAATGCTCCCCTTTAGAAGCGACTGCATGACAGTGAGTCGAGTCCTGATCGTGGGCGGCGGCATTGCGGGTTTGGCTACTGCGGCAGGTTTACGTAAGGCTGGCATTTCCTGCGAGATCGTTGAGCGTGCCACCCAGTGGGCTCCGGTCGGTGCTGGGATCGTCATGAGCGTAAACGCCATGAGTGTTTTGCGCCGAATTGGGGTCGGAGAGCGGGCCGCCGACTCTGGTATCGAGCTTGGGCGCGGCGCGATCACCGACGCCGACGGCAATGAGTTGAGCAGCATAGACTTCGGCAGCCTGCGGTCAGAATTCGGGCCCACCATCGCAATCCATCGTGCCGCACTCCACGCGGCGCTTCTCGATGCGGCTGGCGACGTTCCAGTTTCCCTCTCGACCAGCATCGAAAGTCTTGTTCAACAGCCGGAACACGTTGAAGTCGAACTCACCGATGGACGCCAGGAAGAGTTCGACCTCGTGCTCGGCGCGGACGGTCTTCATTCGCAAGTTCGGAAACTCACATTCGGCGAAATTCCAATCGACTACTCGGGGTATACGTGCTGGCGCATGATCGTTGAGTGTCCCAGCGACGATGTCGCGATGCGCGAAATGTGGGGCCGGGGGCTGCGCTTCGGTCTTGCACCGGTTGGCAACAACCAGCTCTATTGCTTTGCCGTCGCCAACGCGCCGCGCGGTGAGGCCGATCCGCTCGAAGGCCGACTTGACCGTTTTCGAAAACGCTTTGCGAGCTTTGGCGGTCAGGTTCCCGACGTGCTCGCAGCCCTCACGCATCCCGAAGAATTGCTTCACGCGGACCTCGAAGAAATCCCCAGGAGTCCGTGGTTTGAGGGGCGCGTCGCGTTGCTGGGGGACGCCGCACATGCGATGACACCCAACATGGGGCAGGGCGCGGCGATGGCCCTCGAAGATTCGGCGGTACTCGTCGAAAACCTTACCCAGCCCGGTTCACTTGAAGAGCGACTTGAAGGCTGGGTCGGGCGACGGGCATCACGCGTGCGCTGGGTGCAAAATCAATCACGACGCATTGGAAAGATCGGTCAGCTTGAAGGCGCGTTCGGTTGCTTCATGCGCAACGCAGTCATGAGCATCACGCCCGAGCGCGCCGCCGCAGGCGCACTGCGCAAACTCGCGAGCCAACCGATCTAAGGCCACGCCCCGTGCGAGGTTATGGGCGATACCAGATCGGCGATGTGTAGGCGCGCTCTTGGATGAACCAACCGCGCTTGATCGTCTTCGGGTCTTCTCCGAGTGCCACCGCGTCACCGACGGAATGGCGGGGCGTGGGAATCTCGAGGACGCGGATGTAGTAGAACGCGTTGCGGGTGGCGTCGAAGTCCGGGTCTTCGAACACCGTCGACAGCTCGCTGCTTCCGATGGTGTTCGTGTAAGTGAACCGGTCGGGATCGACGGTGTTTCCGACGGCGATGAAAGCCCCGTTGGCGTCGCGCCCGCGGCCATCTTCCGCCGCGACATCAAAGATCCGCTCATGGGTCTTGCCGCTCGCGTCGATCCAGCCCTTTACGACTTGGACGCGGTCAAGGTTGCCGCTCTTCGGATCCTTGGTGACTTGGATCAAGAAGCGTGGCGCGCCGCCTTCAGGAGCGGCAGGCAGTTCGCCACCCACCGGAACGCCGCGATCGCCCGCGACTTGGTCAATGTTCCCCGGAGCCAGGTCCGCTTCGGTCAAGTTCCAACCCGCATAGACGCGCACGCCAATTCGGGGGCCGGTCGTCGCGTAGACCTCGCGTCGCTTGAATGCTGCGAGGATCGCTTCGCGGCTGTTGTCTTCGGCCCAGACTGCAGCCAAGCCAGATGCGGACATCGACCACCCATTCGGGCCGTTTGGGCTGATGCTGGTGCCGCGCTTGTTCTCCGGGATCGAGTCGCGCGGAAACTTGCCCCAGAAATTCGGTTCTTCCGCGGAGGCGAGCCCGGTGTGGGAATCTGTCGAGCCAATCAGCCCAAAGCGGTAGGGGTTGAAGCCGATGCGTTCTTCGATGGCCAATCCTCGGAGCAGGGCCGAGCGAATGTAGTCGCCGGCCTTGGGGTCGTACGGCGGCGGATCTTGTTGGATGTAGTGCGAATACGTCTCGAAGTCGGCGAACGGGTCGTTCGGAGAAACTGCGGGATGCGTTTCCGAGTCGCCCTTGAACTGCGTGGCTTCCGCGACCGGTTCCCACTTTGCGCGAAGTGCTGCGGACTCCGGCGTAAAGGGCACACCGCGTAAGCTCTTGTTGTCGAACATGTAGCCCTTTGAGATGTTCGAGTTGTGCGGGATTGCGACGAACTCGGCGCCAATCTCTTTCGACGTGGTTTCCAGCCAAGCCCAAAGGTCTTCTGGGTATTGGCTCGTTGCTGAACTAAAGGGCTCGAACTTCGCCGCCAATTCCGCGTCTGCACTTGTGAAGACAACACGATGAAGGTTCGCGCCGCCTGGGATCGAACTCCATTCCCAGCCGATGAGCGTCGTAAAGTTGCCGGGGTCGTTGTGTTGATCGGCGGTTTGAATCGCTTCTTTCCACACGTTGCGCGCCATCAGCTTGGCGCCGGGGATCGATGAATCCAATCCTCGCGCCGCGGCCTCTTCGACGCTCGACTGCTTGGGCAGGAGCGAGGCGAAGGCCGCGATTCCGTCGTCGTTTTCGACGACGCCTTGAATCCAATAGTCGACGTACATAGCCGTTGCC
>JASDVE010000053.1:3649-8334 GCA_041891195.1 Myxococcota bacterium
CTTGGGGATGCCTGACTCATTAATGGTCCGACTGGCGCCCAAGTATTCGGCGTGGTCCGCAACGACAAGAAAGTCGAGGGGCGTTTCGATCTGAACCCGCGCCCGATGAAACGGGTGGATGACGGGAAGGCCCTTCGCGTATCGGTAGGCGACGTCGGGGCTCCCGGACATGTTTCGGTTCAAGTACGCATCGAAGGAGTTGTTGGTGTGGAGGTGGGTGTCGCCCCAAAGTAGCTGCTTGGGTTCAGCAGATGCAGCGGTTGGGCAGAAAAGGCCGAGTAAGGCGGTCGCAATAAGTCGCGTTGCCAATGTACTCGTGCGCTTCAGGGTCATGTCTAACCTCCGAGATGGACCAGGGAAGCTGGAGAGTAGCGTTTGACAAGCGAGACGGGGCAGCCCGTGCCACGGCGTTGCACCGCCGCGGCACGAGTCACATCAGGCTAGCGATCAGGCTGAAACGAGGATGCCCTGATCGAAGACGACGACGTCGTCCTGGTTCTTGGTCTGGAAGAGCGTGCGGTCGCCGTCGGACCACATCGAGACGACGAGGTCGTCCCCGGGCATGACGGGCTTCGAAAAACGACCTTCCATTGACTTGAATCGTGCGGGGTCGCCGCCGCAAATCGTGTGGAGCAAGGCGCGACCTGTGAAACCGTAGGTGCAGAGGCCATGGAGAATCGGTCGATCGAAACCGCCCATCTGTGCGAAGGACGGGTCTGAGTGGAGCGGGTTGCGGTCCCCCGACAGGCGATACGTCAACGTTTGGTCGACGCGGGTTTCGTAGCGAACCTCGTGGTCGGCCTTGCGATCCGGAAGCACAAATTCCGAGGCTGGGCCCCGTTCGCCGCCAAAGCCACCTTCACCGCGGAAGAAGGCCGTCATGGTGTTGCGAAATAGCGGCTTGCCCGTTGCGACGTTGACCGAGTCGGAAATTAGCTCGACCGAGGCGCCTTTTCCCTTGTCGAGGATCGCGCCGATTTCGCCGGTGCTTTCGATTTCGCCGTCGGTCGGAATGGTGTCGAATAACTCGATTTTTTGGGCGCCATGCAACATCAGAGCCGCATTGAACGTGCCGATCTTGTCGAACGGGACACCACCGCCACCAAGAATGACCGCCATCGTGGGCAGGACCTGCTGGGGTGTGTCTTTTGTGTTTTCGGTGGTGAAGGCCAATTCGTCGGTACTTGCGCCAACGCCGATTGCATAGAGCAGGGCGTCGGTTGAAGACCAGGATCGTCGCTTGGGCTCACCTTTGAGACCAGTGGCTTCGGGGTTGATGGGCATGGGGAATGCTCTCCTTGTTCGTGTTGAATGCTTGGTTAAGTAGTGGGGTGTTCAGTTGTGGATGATGAAGCGGGTAAATCTACGAGGAGCGAAACGCTACTTTACGATCCGGTAAAGCACGCATCCGCGCGCCGTCACCCGGCCGTCGCTCGCCGAGGCGACTTCAACGTCCGACCAATAGATCTCGTCGTCGTTTTCAATGCATCGTCCATATGCGACGAGGTCGCCCTTGGGTGCAGGGCCGAGGTTTTGAAGTTGCATCGACGCGGTCGAGGCTTTGTATGGACCGGGGCTGGCTTCGGCCCAGGATGCCATCGCGCCCGTGGTGTCGAGCAATGCGAGCACCGCTCCTTCATGGACGCCACCGGCTTGGTCTGAATTGTCTTCGATGTACGGCATCACAAGCCGCGAGGTGCCGTTCATCATGTGCTCAACGCTGATGCCACGGTTTCCAATAAATGGAATCTTCCCAATGTGGGGTCCCATCTTTCCCGGGTCGGCTTCGCCTGCATCACCGCTCGAAACGTATGCGTGGTTCTCGGGTTTTCCCATGCGGCCACGAAGGGTCGTCGTGATGTTCGCGATGGGTTTGCCTGCCGTCGTGGCGACGTCGACACCGACGAAGCAGAGCTCGCGTCCTTTGCGGAGAAGCTTGGCATCGACGACGACGTCTTCGTTGATGGCTGCCGCGAGATAGTTGACCTGCATTTGTGCCGTGTGCCAGGGACCTGAATCCGGGCCGAGGACATTTCGAGCGATTGCTTGGCCTGCAATCGAACCGAGCGATGCTGCGCAGCCGCCGTGAAGGACTTGGCCCGGGTTCGAGTTCGCGTCCTGGTAGGGAAGGCGTAGGCGTGCGCTGCTTTCATCAATTTCGACAAGCTCAACGCCGAGATAGCGGCTGTACGGAGACTCTTCGACCCAACTGCGAACATCGTCCATGTGGTGTTTCCCTTTTCTAGTGATTCGAAACTGGCGCTACTTGCCAGAGTAATTTCCCTCGCTCTTGGTTGCCCAAGCGCGCATGGCTTCGCGAAAATCTTCGCTGCCGAGACAAGTCGACTGTGCCGTCGCTTCCCATTCAATCGCTTCTTCGAACGACGCATTCGCTAGCCGGTTCATGCCAGTCTTGATGAGCGAAAGGGCGATCGGGGGTTTTGCGGCCAACATCCTCGCGTACTCGAGCGCGTGGGAGAGCAGTGTTTCGTTCGGAATGATGTCGAGCACGAGGCCAAGTTCGAGTGCTTTCTTGGCGTCGATCACGTCACCGCGAAACGCGAGATCTTTTGCGCGTTGCAAGCCGATCAATTTGGGCAACAGCCAGCTACCGCCGTAGTCGAGGGAGAGTGCGCGATTGACGAACACCTCGGTAAAGCGTGCGCGTTCGCCAGCGAAAACGATGTCGCATCCCAATGCGAGATTGCAGCCCCCCCCCGCCGCCACACCGTTGACCGCCGCGATGGTTGGCTTGGGTAAGCGATGAAGAGCAACGGCGGGTGCCGTGAGTTCGCGAACCCACTGTTCCCGCGCAATGGGACCTTGGCCCAGTCGCTCGGCGCCGCCGCCCGAACTCGCGAGGTCTGCCCCCGCGCAAAAGCCACCGCCCGCGCCGGTGATCACAACGACGCGATCCGAGGCGGTCTGCGCAATTTCTTCGAGGATCTTTCCGAGCAACGCAAAGTGTTGAGGGGCCAACGCGTTGTTTACGTTGGGGCGGTTCAACGTGATGAGCACAACACCATTTTCGCGCACAACGGAAATCACTTCCGAGTCGATGTCTAAATCGGACAAGCTTGCGATCCTCAAAATGTGGGTCGAGTCGTTGGGGTGGGGGACTGTTGCTTGTGATCTCCGCGGCAGCCGTTAAGCTAGGTCCAACAGAGTTGTTGGACTTAATGGCCGCAAGGTCCTGAGCCGCCGGAGAAGGTGGTGTGGGGCTGAAACCGACGCCTGTGAAAAACGCAAAAGGGGCAACGTGTTAAAGCGGCGCCGAACAAAAACGGAGACTCGCTCGTGACCCCGCCGGCGAGGAAAACGGCCGTGGCTTCTCCGCCAGGCCGGGCTCGGGCGCTGCGCAGCGACGCCAAGCAAAGTCGAAAGACGTTGCTCACCGCGGCGCGCGAACTGTTTGCTGAGCGCGGTCCCGAAGCGCTGACTGTTGCCGCGGTGTCAAAGCGGGCGGGCCTCAACCGAAGCACGACATATCAACATTTCAAAAATAGAGACGAGCTGTTGATGGCGGTGGGCGCGGCCTTTGCGCGAGAGACACAAGAAGTCTTGCGCGAGCCACGGGCGATCGGCGAACAGATCGATTTCTTCGTTCATTACTTCCACGAGCGTCCCGACATCGCTCGCCTATGGGTGTTCGACCTGCTGGCCCAAAAGCAGGTTCAGCCGAATGGTTGGCTTGGCTATGTCGATTCACTCGAACGTTTGGCGCGCAGTTCGAAGAGCCAGGACGGCATCGACGCCGAAATGCTCGGCGTGATCGGCATGACGTCGGCACTGGTATGGTCGCTGATGGCGAGGCAACGCAGTGACGACCCGGAAGTCGCGCGCAATGAAACCGAACGCTTCGCCGCTGAGCTCAAGCGCTTGTTCTTGTACGGCGCGTTGCGACCCGAAGCTTGGCCCGAGCTGACCGCCGAATTTAAAACCGATTGACTGCCGGCTAGCTAAATTATTGGCTTTTTCTTTTGGCTGTACTTCCCCGCTTCGTGGTTCACAATCTCGGCGTCGGTGTCGCGCTGCAACCCGTGTTTCTCGACATATGGGCCCGGTTCGGCTTCGTAGTCGGTGCGCTGGTCGGTGAGTTTGATGCGCCATCTGCAGTGATGTTCTTCGTCGCTCGCACGCGGCGGAAGTTTTTCAGGGTCGATGCGAATGTTGGCGTTCCAACGTGCAGCCCCGTGCCGGAAGCCAAATAGTTCGAGGTGACCGCAGATCTTGTCGCACATGTAGGCCATGACTTCGGGGCCTTCGCGTTCGCCGGTTTCTGGTACATCGCACTGCGGCGTGTGCATTTCCCATTCATGGTCGCCGCGGGATTCAAACTCGAGGGTCATACGGGTCGACATCGCGGGCAGACATTGCCAGACCTTCATCGCGGCTGTTTCGTCGTCGGCGTCTTCGAAGCCCATGAGTTTCGAAATGGTGTAGTTCTCGTGATCTCCGGACCCGCCGTCGGCGAACCAGACTTCGTGATGCATTTCGTCGGCGACTTCCTGGCCGAAGCGTTTGATCGCCGCGCGGTACCACTGTCGGTTTACGTTGCCGTAGATCGACCCGCCGACTTCGACGAGCTTCATCAGCCCTTCCTTCGAAAAGTCGGAAAGGTGGAGGTCGGGCTGAAATGGGCCGCTGTAGTCGTCGAGTTCAAGGGATGGGCGTTTTGGCTTTTT
>JASDVE010000054.1:0-2324 GCA_041891195.1 Myxococcota bacterium
GGCATCGGCGATCGCCTTTTCGGCGCATTCGATCGCGAGGCGCAGAGTCGAACGTCCTGAGTTTTTTGAAAACTCCGTGGCGCCAATGCCCGCAATTGCCGTTTCGCCTGCGAACTTCATAGTCATGCGTAAACCCTTTGGTGATGTTCTGTGTTGATGTGCTGTTCTCGTACGTGGCTCGGCCGTTGCTAGGCCGTTGTTAGGCCGGGAGGTCGAGGGAGATACTGCCCGTCAAGTGGTTGCCCATTCGGTTGTAGCCGCGGATGGTGACTTCGACCGTGCCGCCGTTGTCCCTCGCAGTCTTTGACGTGACTTCCCCCGTCATGGTCATCGTGTCGTACGGGTAGTTTGGAACGCCGAGTTGAATTTTCAGATCCTTTAGGATCGCGCCGGGGCCCGCCCAGTCGGTGACAAACCGCGAACTCAAGCCGCTCGACGTCAAAATGTTCATGAAAATATCTGGCGAGCCACGCTTGATCGCGAGGTCGCGGTCGTGGTGCACGTCTTGGTAGTCCCGCGAGGCGATGGCGGTCGAGACGATGAGCGTCGGCGTGATCGGGATGGGGCAGGGTGCCAGAGCATCTCCAACCTCAACGTCTGCAAAGCGGAGGGTTGTTTCGTTTCGAGGTGGTCGTACGGGCCGGAACACCGGCAGCTCAACACCGTTGCAGTCTTGAATCACAACTTCGACATCCATACCGATTTCAATCTGGTCTTCGTCCAAGTTGACGAGGTTTGAGAGCAGCCGCGTCCCCTCTTCGAGTTCGATCAAAGCGACCACGAGTGGGTAGTCGAACGCTCGGGCCTTGGGGTGTACCGGCTCAACGTGGCTGTACACCTTGCCTCGTCCGCTCGCGACGACGTAGCCGAGATCGTATGCGCCGCACTTTGGGCACCGAACCATCGGAGGATGATGAAGCGCGCCGCAATCACACTTCTGGATGCGCAGTTCCCCCTCGGCGATGCCATCCCAAAAGAATCGGTTGTCGCGTGAGACCCCCGGCTGAGGGCGGCCCGTCCGCGGCGTTGCGGTGCCATCCGCATCCGCCACTTGAGCCATGCGCCCGGTGCCGGGTTTAAACTTCAAAATCCGAAACGTCATCGCGCCGATCACCTCACCTGACGCGGTGGTGTACTCGGTGCGCGTTGTGACGAAGTGTCCAATCCCGAGGGCGGTTTTCTTTTCGGCAGTGACGTCAATGACCGACATGCTGCCGTGCACGAGTTCACCGAGCTTGAGGTAACGGTTGTAAGTGTGTTCGGAGTTGGTGGCGACGACCGACGTGTAACCTGCAGCATCGAGCTCTGCATAAACCTGCACGCCGCGTTGCTTCGAAGCCGCTTCGGGCGGAATCAGGCCGGGCATCCCCCATGCGTTCAACATGGCGGGGGGAGCGACGATATCGCCGTGTGAGGACTTCGCTGCGTAGTCGGCGTCGAGATAGACAGGGTTGAAGTCCGTCATGGCGTCGGACCAGTGGCGAATCATGGCTTGGTTTACAGCATCGCGCGCCGGGAGTGGCGTGTTGACGGCGCCCCCGATGCTGCTGCGCAGCTGTTCCAGAAACGCGGCTTTATCAGCTTCGGTTCGTTCTTGGTTTGTGTCCGTCATGTTGGGTTCTCAAAATCGTGCGGCGATGCACGAAAAAATGGAGTGTCACGTTGGCGGCAGAATGCCGCTGCGTGGGTAAGTTAGAGGACGTCGACTCGATTCGATATTCGCGTTTGTTGGAGATGCGCGTTGCTAGCGCAACTCGAACTTGCCTTCTGTAGTCACGGCGACGTCAAGACCACATGGTTCGATGCGCAATAGCTCTTGAAGGGTTTCGTCATCGTTGGTGGTCGCGAAGCGTCGAGATCCGTCGTCGAGTAAACAGGCAATAACGGCCTGATGGGGTTTCTGTTCGAAGTAACTCAGCGCGTAGGTCTCGATTGTCGATTCTGCGTTCACGTTCTGGGAGAGCGCCCGGGAAGGAAGTTCCGAGATTTCATCGTCGAGGCACGCATAGGCATAGCCGTTGCGGGGAGGCTCCGCGGAATAGACTCCGAAGGCCATCTTGCTGAAACAGCCCCCGAGCGATGTGACGAGTGCCGGTTCCCCTCGCGCGTCCCGAACTTTGTTCATCGCCGTCGCGGTCGAATGCATCACGTAACTATTGAAGGGCCCCCCGCCATGGTTGAGCCCACCGGTGAGGGTCGGGGTCGCATCGTCGCCTAGGCCAAGCTCGCGCATGCCGACTTGGACCGCTGCAGGGAAGCAGCTGTAAATGTCGATCAGTGAAACGTCGTCGATCGAGAGGTCGGCCATTTCGAGCGCACGTTTT
>JASDVE010000054.1:2334-8204 GCA_041891195.1 Myxococcota bacterium
CCCCGCGACTCCCAATGCGGTTACGCCTTTGTAGTTTTCGCGATTCGAGAGCATTGGCATCTTGCTGACTTCGACGGCGACGTTGGGGTACACGACCCGGTCCATTGCGACGCCGTACTTTGACGCCGCCTCGGACGAACACACGAGCACCGCGGCGGCTTGGTCGACGACCATGTTTGCAACCATTCGTTTGGTGTACGGGTACGAAACCATGCGGTTGCCGTCGATGTCATTTCCGATCTGGTCCGGGGTGAGTGCTGCGTCATCCCAGCCATAGGGGTTTGCAGCCGCAACGGTACTCATGCGAGCGCACAACTTGGACACATAAGCGCGGTGCTCGGCGAGGGATCGGCCGCTCTCATGGCGGAGTGCGTTTTCGTACATGGAATAGACGCTTGCGGGCATCGCGAGGCCCAACGCGATTTCTTCCGGCGTAACCATTTGAGGGTCGCCGCCGAAGGTTCGCTTGGGCGACGAATTCGTTTGCGGTGTGCGCGCAGGTTGCCCACCACTACGGGTGATGCGTCGCTTGCTGTATTCGGCCTCGCCCCCGGTGATCAACACGACGTCGTGTCGCCCGGCCTCAATTTCGGCGATTGCGGTGCAGATCAGACGTTGAACGCTGCTGCCGCTGATCGGTGCAAGACCTGTCTCGATTCCGGACGCACCGAGTCGGTCTGCCAGCAGTGCGGCGGGATTCGAATAGTCCCAGATGCCACGCAGAACCCAGATCGCGTCCACCGCTTGAAGGAGCGAAGGCGCTTTGGCGTCTTCGGCCGCGAGACGCGCCGCGCTTTCCATCAGCTGGATCGGTTCATGGGCGAGAGCGGGATCTTCTAGTTTTTGTTTTACCTGGCCGCAGCCAACGAGCAGCGCGGTGCGCGGGTTTTGAGTCATCGATTCTCTCTTGGGGTTCGGGTGGGGGGGCCGCTGGGTCACCGAGCGCTTGTCACGGGCGCTCTAGTTGGCCGCGCACTAATCAGTGGATAGATAAGTGTAGTCGCGCAACGCCTCTTCGAATCGCTTTCGAAGCAGGGTGGATTCGCTGAGGCTGATGTCGCCCCGGCGAAGCGCGGCTTCCGAGGTTCGTCGCACGCGTTCGATCAGGGCCGTAGAATCATATTGCACGTAATGCAAAACAGCAGAGACGTCGTCGCCTTCGACAACATGCTCAATGTTCATTTGTCCGTCATCGTCGACGCGAACGTGCACGGCATCGGTGTCGCCGAATAGGTTGTGCAAGTCTCCTAGAATTTCCTGGTACGCGCCTACCAAGAAAACGCCGATGAAATAGGGCTCGCCGTCATGGGGGTGCAACGCGAGTGTTCGCTGTTCCCATTGTTGACCAATGAAGCGATCAATTTTTCCGTCGCTGTCGCAGGTAAGGTCCGCAAAGACTGCGGCCCGGGTCGGCTCCTCGGCGAGCCGGTGGATCGGAAGTACTGGAAATAATTGATCTATCGCCCAGTGATCGGGTGCAGACTGGAAGACCGAGAAATTTCCGTAGTAGGTGTCCGCGAAGTCGCGTTCGAGGTGCGCGAGGTCTTCTGGAATGGGGTCGAGCTTTCGCACCGCGCACAGGATCATTTCGCAGCAATGCAGAAAATGGCGATCGGCTTGCGCGCGCTCGCGTAGGTCGAGATAGCCAAGGCCGAAGAGGCTGTTGACCTCGTCGCGAATTTGCAACACGTCGTGGTATGCCTCTTGGACGTTGCCGGCTTCGAGTGTTTCGAGGACGTTCGCAAAATCGTGCAGCGGCTTTGGCGCATCGGGCACCGGCGCATTGGGTTTGCGTTCCGACCGCAAACGATTCGTCCCTAGCACGTCAAAGATAAGCACCGAATGATGAGCGACCAACGCCCGTCCCGATTCGGTGATGATGTCGGGGTGCGGCTGATCGGCGGCATCGCAAGCTTCCTGGATCGCGCTCACGACATCGCGCGCGTATTCTTGCATCGAATAGTTCATGGACGAATTCGAATCGCTCTGGCTTCCGTCATAGTCGACGCCAAGTCCGCCGCCCACATCGATCGTTTTAAGACTCGTCGCACCGAGTTCGCGCATGCCGACGTAGATCCGACTCACTTCCCGCAGCGCTTCTTTGTGGGCGCGGATCGCGGTGATCTGTGAGCCGATATGAAAGTGAATGAGTTCGAGACAGTCGAGCATTCCTTCGCCGTGCAGTCGGTCTGCGACATCGACAATTTCAGAAGGAGACAACCCAAACTTTGAACGCGACCCCGATGATTCGACCCATTTGCCTGCGCCGGCCGTGGCGGGGCGTCCGCGAATACCAACGTGAGGACGGATCCCAAGCTCGTGACTAAGCTTGATCACGATGTCGATCTCGTGAAAGCGATCGATCACGATCACGGGTTTGCGTCCAAGGCGTTGCGCGAGCAATGCCGTTTCGATGTAGCCGCGGTCTTTGTAGCCGTTACAGATGATGAGCGCGTCTGGGGTATCGAGCAGCGCGAGGGCGATCAATAGTTCGGGCTTGCTGCCCGCTTCGAGCCCCATTTGCATTGGGGCACCGTACTGAATCAACTCTTCAACGACGTGTCGCTGTTGATTCACCTTGATCGGATAGACCCCGCGGTAGCGCCCCTTAAAGTCGAACTGCTCTATCGCTTCGCCGAACGCAGAACTGACCTCCGCGACGCGTTCGGCCAAAATATCCGAAAAACGAATCAACATGGGAGACCGCATCCCGCGTCCCTTGAGTTCGTCAACAAGGGACATCAGGTCGACGCGGGGGCCTTTGTCGCGAAGCGGCAAGACCTCGACGGATCCGCGATCATTCACGCCAAAAAAGCCGTCACCCCAACGGTCGAGGCCGTACAACTCGACGCTGTCCTTGAGAGTCCAGTCTTCCACCGCAAAATCCTTCGATGCGATCGAAACGTTTCGATCCTGGCGTGTAGTTGAGGTGCAGTTGAGATGCAGTTGAGGTGCAGTTGAAGTGTCGTTGATGAATTGTTGGTGTGGAACGCGGGTTTGCGCTGCCATTGAATCACTGCCGTGTTAGAGAGCGTCCAAAATGAAGCGATGTCCGTGATTCACGGCGTGTCTTTTGGAACAGCGAAGTTGGCAATTTCTACTTCGTTTTCGACCCCGGATTCGAGTACCCGCTGCTTCGCAACGCCGCGGCTTACTTCGTGTGGTCCGAGCAACCACAGGGACGATGCCCCGTCTCGGTCCGCGTCTGCAATTACCCGCTTCAACTTTGGCGTTCCGAGGATCAATTCGACGCTACGCCCCAAGCCGCGCAAGTGATTGGCAACTTCGATCGCGCTCCCTCGTTCGTCTTCACTGAAGGCGTAGACAACGTCATCGAGCCGTCTCTTGAGATCCGGCAGGCTATTCATGTCCGATAGGAGTTCGCCGATCACGACGTCGCCGAAACCAAACCCCGCTGCCGGAATGCTTTGGCCACCGAGGGTTTCGGTCAGCCGGTCGTAGCGACCGCCGCCGCAGATCGATCGCAAATCGCCCCGGGTGTCGAAGGCTTCGAAGACCACGCCCGTGTAATACGCCAATCCACGGACCACCGACGCGTCGAAGACCACGCGATCTTCGATCCCGTAGGCTTCGAGCAGGCGCCAGAGTCGCTGAAGTTCAGCGCCGGCATCCGAACCCTTGGGCGCCGCGTTGACGGCGTCGTCTAGGCTCGAAAGCGAAAGCATCTGCACGACGTCCCGGGCTTCGGTCGCTTCGAGGCGGATCTCACCAGTGGGGTCGACGAGCATGTCAACCACCTTGTCCGGGCCAATCTTTTCGATCTTGTCGATCACAACGCAGAGCGGCTCGAAGGCTTCGGGACGTTGCTTCAGTATTCCTGCGCGCAGAGAGTCTTCGAGTAGGCTGCGACTGTTGAGTCGGACTTTGACGTCGCCGCGCGCAAGACCGACGGCGTCGATCATCGTCAAAACCGCTGCAATCAATTCCGCTTCGGCGGCAACCGTCGGTTCACCGTAGATATCCATGTTCCACTGGAAGTGGTCTCGCTTGCGGCCCCGGGTCATGCGTTCGTAGCGCCAGTTCTGGCTGACCGTGAACCACCGGATCGGAAAGCGCAGGCCGCCGGCACGCGCCATCACCATCCGGGCGATGGAGGGCGTCATTTCAGGCCGCAGGGCCAGGTGCCGGTCGTGGATCTCAAAGTGATAGAGCTGGTCGACGATTTCTTCGCCGGCCTTGCGCATGAAGAGTTCTGCGTGCTCGACGATCGGGGCGTCGACCTCTTCGAATGCGAATTTGTGCGCCGTGTCACGGAAGTGGCCAAACAGCCACTCTCGAAAGCGATGATCTTCCGGGTAGAGGTCTCTGGTTCCCCTCGGAGGCTTCAGGTTTTGTTTGCTCACTGCCGCTAAATAACACTTTCACCGGGCAATCGCAGTGAGCAAGCGGCGTCCGGGGCACGAGATCTGGCCTCCGCGCTTCACAAGGGGGTGAGTCACTGGGATCGGGCTGCTAAACCCCTATGCAATTTGGAATTGAGATTGGAGGATCCACCATGGTTCACGGCGCGAAATCCGCAGTAGTTTTTAGTTTTGCGATCTGGCTTGCAGCTGCAGCCGTCGCTTGCGGAGGAGACTCCGATAAGGCGCCCGCACCCACCAAGCCGGCAAAGCGCGCGTCCGTGGTCGAAAAGCAGCCCGCAAAGGCGCCGGAACCGGACCTCGGTCATGCCCTTGTTCTCGGGTTGGCCTCTTTTGCGCCCTTCGAAAAGGGCAAGCCGCCGAAAGCACTCCCGGCCCGCATGGAGTTTCTGAGCTTCAGCGACGGCAAGTGGAACTTGACCCAACTAGAAGACGAAGGAAGTGACGTTTTCCACAAGGCGATGGCATATCAGACGGCGGATGGTCAGACGGAGATTCTGTCGGTCAGCGGTTCGAAGGCCGTGGTGAAGTTGTGGAGCAAGGGTGCGGACGGGCTCGAAGCCAAGACGCTCTGGGAAAAGGACTTCGGCGGCAAGTTCAGCCGCATGCGCGACGTTGAAGTGGGCGACCTGTTTGGCGACGGAAGCGCCGCCATGGCGGTCGCGACCCACGACCAGGGTATTGTGGCGACCATCCACCCCAAGCCGAACGGAACCTTTGAAGTCGTCGAGATCGACGCAGAGCCGGACACCTTCGTCCACGAGATCGAGATCGGCGATCTCGACGGCGACGGCACACTCGAGGTTTACGCGACGCCGAGTGAGCCCAATCGACTCGACGGCTCTCACCAGTCGGGTCAGGTCGTGCGCTACATCCCCAAAACTGGGGAAGGGCGCAAGATCGTGGCGGACCTCGGGGATCGACACGCCAAGGAGATCTACGTCGGTGACGTGGACGGCAACGGCAAGGACGAACTCTATGTTGTCGTCGAAGGACGCTTGAACAAAGAAACGAAATCGATCGACGTAAAGACCGAAGTTCGTCGCTATGAAGCGGACACTGACCCGGCAGCGGGCGTGGTGATCGGTGAACTCCCGGACTACATGTGCCGCTTCTTGACCGTCGGCGACATCGACGGCGACGGCAAACTCGAAATGGTCGCCGCCGCCTACAGCAGCGGCCTTTGGTTGTTGCGCCCGGGCACCGACCCCATGGCGCCGTGGAAGGTCGAGCTCCTCGACAAAAATTCGGGTGGCTTCGAGCACGCCGCGATCCTGTCCGACCTCGACGGAGACGGAAAGGACGAGCTCTACGTCGCCAGCGACAAGCACAAGGAAGTGCGCCGCTACGAGTGGAACGGCTCGCGGATGGTATCCGAGACGATCTACAAGCGACCTTCTAGCGCAGGCGGTGTCTTCACTTGGAACATCATGCCCGTCCCGGTGGCGCTGCTTCCCTGAGCTGAGGCTGACCTTTCAGCACTCACAC
>JASDVE010000055.1:0-8191 GCA_041891195.1 Myxococcota bacterium
CCCATTTATGATGCGTATCCACGGCATGAGTCAAACCGAAGTCGGCCTTTCCCTCGGCCTCATCTTTGGCATTGCGGGATGCGCCGGTGTTTTGAGTGGCGGTTGGTTGAGCGACACCTTGGGACAGCGTGACCCCAAGTGGTACATGCGCCTCCCCGCATTCCAAGCTGTGCTCGGGCTTCCGTTTCTTGGCGGTTTCCTACTCGCCGAAGACGCCACCACCGCGCTTCTCTGCTTCGCACCGTTCTACTTCATCGCCAACATGTACATCGGTCCGATGTTTGCGATGACCCAAAGCTTGGTCCCGCCCACCATGCGCGCCACGGCATCCGCAATCAACCTGTTCATCGTCAACTTGATCGGCTTGGGGCTCGGTCCGTTGTTGATGGGCTTCCTCAACGACGCCCTTGCCGCTCAGTACGGCGCTGAATCGATTCGCTATTCGCTCCTAAGCGTGGGGGCAGTCGGCGGCACGGCGTTCATCTTCTTTTGGCTCGCGAGCACTTCGCTTCCTCGCGATCTTGCAGCTGCCCGCGCTGCCGCAACGGCCGAATAATGCTGCTGAGTCTCCGCGACGTTTCCAAGCAATATGGAAGCTCACGCGGGCTTCGCACCACTTCAATCGAATTCACCCAAGGCGAAATTGTCGGTCTGCTGGGCCCCAATGGATCGGGCAAGACCACCATGCTGCGCCTTGCCGCAGGACTCTTGACCCCGAGCGCGGGTCGCGTTGAACTCGACAACAAGCCCCCCCGTGACCAACTTCGTCGGTTCGCCTTCCTTTCAACGTCCGCTGTTTTTCCCGAATGGATGGAGCATAAGGATGTCGATCGGTGCATGTCCGGGCTCTTCCCCGATTTTTCAAGCGAGCGCTTCCGTCGCCTGATTCAAGACCTCAATATTACGGACCAGCCGTTTAAGGCGCTGTCGCGCGGAAACCAGACCAAGCTGCTTCTTGCATCAACACTCGCCAGAGAAGTTGGGCTGTATCTCCTCGACGAACCGCTAGCCGGCATCGACTTCATGGCACGCGAATCGATCATCGGTGCAGTGATCGGGGAATTTCGCGCAGACGCGACCGTGATCTTGAGCACCCACGAAGTCAAGGAAGCGGAAGCGCTCTTCGACCGCGCAGTCATCCTGCGCGACGGCGACGTGTTGTTGGATGAACGCGCCGAAACGCTCCGCGCTCGAGGCACAAGCGTCGTCGAGACCTACCGGAACAACATGCAATGAATGCGATTCAGACATTGTTGTGGCTTGAATTCAAACGGTCGTCGTGGGTTCTCTACGGCGCGGCCATCGCGATGGCGTTATTTGCAGTCGTGTTATTTTCGACACCTGGCTCTACCACGGCGCTCGACATGATGAACGTCCCCGCCACGGGAAAGGCCGCCGAAGGGACGGGCCAATCCCAGTTCCAAATGGAGAGTGAGGAAAACGAAGGGGGTTCGAGCGTCAGTTGGAGTTTCAACCAAACCTTTGGTGGCCAGCCCAACCCGGCTCCGCCGAAGAATCAAGCTGCCCAGAATAGCCAGTCGGGTTCGATGGCGGTCCCCGAAGAGATGCAGTTCGCATTTCGCATTCGCCAGTTCTTGACAGTCTGCGCGAGCTTCTTCATCCCCGGCCTCATGGCGCTTGGTTTTTGGATCTCATATTCGCGTGAAGCAGATCGCTCGGACATGGTGCTGCTCTACCAGTCGCCCGTGTCAGGAGACGTACAGCTCCTCGTACGCTTCGTGTTTGTGACCGTCTCCATGTCGGCCGCCGCTCTTGGCATCGTCGCGATCTATTGGTTCCTTCAAACCTCACAGTCTCTGTCACCCGTTGCCCCGCTCCTCGAAGCACTGGGCGGACATGCAGACATTCATTGGGACAACCTCCTACTCGCGGGCTTGATCGCAGGCACGCTTCCCAACGCGGCCTTTATTTTGCTCTATGTCCAAATGCAGAACGCGTACGACCTGCTCGGGGGACAGCGCCTCGTCGCGATGATTTTGGTCCTTGCGGCGATCGTCGGGGTGTTCGTTCAGTTCTTCGGCGGTTCCCCCGCAGTCGGAAGTGACGTTCTTCAGATCTTGACCTTCGAAAGCAACCCAGTTCTCGACGCGGTGATCAACATCGAAAAGCAGGACCAGTATCGAGTAGAAGTCAGCATTGCGACGCTTGCCGTCAATGCTGCGCTCACGGTCCTCATGCTCTTTCTCTCCGGACGCATCTGGCGCGAGGTCGAGTGGTCATGATCGGGATCTTCGACATCGTGTTCATCGCACTGTTCGGGGTCGCGGGCTACCGCCTCTGGACAGGAACGACCAGCACCGCCGCACGCTCCGTTTCGCTTGGATGCGTTGCATATATGCTGTGGGTGCTCGTCGGGCCTTGAACACACCCCCGATTATCGCGCGCGCGCTTCCCCGTCAAGCACTTCGCTCGCGCTGCTTCGTCCACACCGCCGCCGTCCCAGCACCCACAATGCACAAGTACGGGAACAACCATCCAACTTGAGCGTAAATCGTCGGGTCGGTTTCGGTGTTGCGAAGCAAAGCGAGGTCTTCGACCAAAATTTCGGGCGGATTCTCGTCGAGGTTCGCGCGGGTGACGGGACGCAACGGAATATGGGCGACGAGCCTACCGTTGTAGTCGACGACGGCGCTTACCCCGGTACTGACGCTACGAACGATCGGGATACGATGCTCGATCGCTCGAAACTGCGCGAGGGCGAGATGTTCCCAGGGTTCTGCCGTGTCGCCGTACCACGAGTCGATGGTGAGGTTCACGAATAACTCGATGCCGCCCTCTTGTGCGGCCGCATCGAGCACGTAGCCCGGGATGATATCCTCGTAACAAATCAATGGCGCGAAGGCGACGTCGCCCCCGGCTTCGGGATCGCGGTCCAAAACGAATCGCGCCGGTCCCTCACCCGCCTCGTGATGGGCGATTTGCGGAATGTAGTCTGTCACCCAGTCGGGGTCGATCAACGGAATGGCTTCGCCAAGGGGAACCAAGTTGACCTTGTCATAGGCGCCCTGTGCGATCCCCTCTTCATCGACAAAGAACGCACTGTTGTATCCAAAGCGCGCGTCTTTATCCCGAGATCCTGCGCCAAAGACGGTTGGCGTTGCGTGGAGTTCTAACACACGACGGCGACTCGATCGTGAATCTCGCTCGAAGGGGCGCTTCATCACAAAAGGAAACACGCCGGCTTCGGGCCATACGACAAGTTCCGCCCCGCGTTCTTCGGCGAGCCTCGACGGTTCGCGCAAACGTGCGAGCCGTCGGTCCGCCCCAATCGATCCGATCCCCACATTGGGCTGGACGATGCCCACGCGAAGGGTGCGCGCACTTTCAGCCTGAGCATCGAGGGAAGCCATGCGCGCGCTTCCTGCGCCATAGAGCACAAGCGGCAGAATCAACCACACCGCCAAGTTCGTAAAGCGTGCTGTCGTCTGCGTCGCGAGAACCGCCCGGCATAGAAAGAACGTCGCCGCGATGACAACCGCCTCAACACCGTGGACACCCACGATCTCTGCCAACTGCATCAGCTCGGGCTTTTCGGCGAAGCCGAGAAACGGCGAATACGGAAATAACACTGGCCAGCTGAACTGCAGCGCCACGAACAGCGCCGTGCCATACAACCAACTGAACGCCCCTTGCCTCGGTCCGGCGCGCAACCCCGCCGCCCAGATTGCATAGGGAATGGCCATCCAGCTCGCGAAAACAAGTAGCCCCAACCACCCTACGGGTACGGGAACCCGCGCGAACTTCACCAGCATTTCCGCGATCCACGGAAACCCACCGAGACCAATCCCCAGCCCACCGACAAAACCGAACAACGCAGCACGGCGCACCGTCGTTGCGTCGCGTGTCGCGATCAAGATCAAGGGCGCAAAACCGATCCAATTCATCGCGAGTAAGCCACCCGGCGGCGCGCCCAGCGCGATCAGAAAGCCACTCGATCCGGCGAGTAAGAGACTTGGAACAAAGCCGATGGCGTTAAGGCGTTCTTGCATTGCACCGCCGCACCAAACGATTGCGAACCCTCATTCGGTGAGCCCCCCGAATCGCTCGTTCATGTCTTCGCCGGGCGACCAGGCCTCGTGCTGAACGCCGTCGCCAGCCACTTCGTACCACGGTGCTTTAGAGTCCACAAAGATGTGATGACCCATCACTTGTCCTAATTTTTTTTCAACCAAGCCAAGCGGCACGCCAACCAGTGGTTCCCATTCTTCTTCGACCAGAACCGACACCCCGCACGTTCGGCAGAAGGACCGGTTCACGCGCTCGCTTGAGGGAAAAGATTCGATGTGCTCATTCCCTGAGGTCAACGCGAAACCCTCACGATTGATAATCGCGATCGGGCCAAACGCACTGCCGTAAAAATTCCGACAACGGAGACAGTGACACGCCTGCAGCCCATAAATTGGCACCGTGTATTCGAACGCGACCGCACCGCCCAAAAAACTCCCGCGAAACTCTGGCATCCGTTTTCCTATCGGTTCAGGGCACACTCTTCGCTGCGAAAGATCCTATTCGACCGAGCCCGTTTCCGACAGTCCGTAACGGCATAACGGTTCTTTGCACGAGGCTGATCGCGCTGGCGCGACAGCGCCGAATGGCGCCGCGTCATTTTCTCGCCGACAAGTATAGAAATATTTCTCTATTTCCCTTCGGTCCCGCAACACGGCTGTCCACTCGGCCGTGCTCGGCGTAACCCAAAGCCATGGCAGCGTCGCGAATCCGTGTTGCGGCGCCCTCTCGAAGCGCGTCGTCTCGCACAACGCCGCCCTTCCCCACTTGTTCCTTCCCGACTTCGAACTGCGGCTTCACCATCAACAGCAGTGCTGCGTTTGGCGCAACCGAAGCGATCGGTGAAAGCAGGAGCGCGATCGATATAAAAGAAACATCGACGACGACCAGATCGACGGTTTCGGGGACGTGCTCGGGCGCAAGATCACGGGCGTTCGTCTTTTCGAGCACATGAACTCGAGGATCATTGCGAATCTTGTCGTGAAGTTGCGAATGCCCAACGTCCAACGCGACAACACCTCGTGCACGACGCTGCAACAGGCAGTCCGTAAACCCACCGGTACTCGCGCCCACATCCAGGCAGAACAAACCGTGCGGATCAACCTGCAAGTCGTCGAGTGCCCCCGCAAGCTTGTCTCCGCCACGAGACACATACACCTTCTGGCCGCCCTTGATGCGAATTTGCGCCGCGCCCTTCACGACCGTGCCGGCTTTGTCGAAAGGGACGTCGTCAACCAACACACAGCCAGTCATGATCAACGCCTTCGCGCGCGTGCGAGAATCTGCAAGGCCGAGTTCGACCAGTCGCTCGTCGAGACGTTTGCCCTTCATGGCAACAAAGCCTTTGCGAACAAGCGGGAGGAAGGAAAAAGCGACGAAGCGCTATTCGCCGCGAAGGAGTGCTTCGACGCTCTTGGCAATGCCATCGGCGTCGAGGCCAAAGTCTGCAGGAGAGACCCCGTGTTCAATAATCTCATTGGGCAGCGCAAGGCAAAGGGTTCGCACTTCGAGATCCGCCTCTGAAAGTGCTTCCAGAACTGCACTACCAAAGCCACCCGCAGCGACATGCTCTTCCACGGTCACCACCACTTTGCAGCGGCTCGCAAGGGCGAGCAAACGCTCGGTATCGAGCGGCCGGATAAAGCGTGCGTTCAGCACGGCCGCTGAAATACCACGGCTATTTAGTTCCACCGCGGCTTCGAGTGCCGGATGAACCACGGAGCCCACGGCCACAATCAGTACATCGTCTCCGTCGCGCAGAACCTCGGCTTCGCCGAGTAGAATAGCTTTGACTTCCGGATCCATGGGCACGCCAAAACCCGCACCACGCGGGAAGCGGATCGCCGCCGGTCCAGGGTGCTCGATCGCCGTCGCGAGCAAATGCTGAAGTTCGTTTTCGTCTTTGGGCGCCATCACCACCGCGTTCGGAAGCGAGCGCATATAGGTGTAGTCAAAGATACCTTGGTGGGTTGCACCGTCGGCCCCAACCAACCCGCCGCGGTCGAGGGCAAAGGTGACATCGAGATTTTGCAAGCAGACGTCATGCACAACTTGATCGTATGCACGTTGCAGGAACGTTGAATAGATCGCCGCAACCGGCTTCATGCCCTCGGCTGCGAGCCCTGCCGCGAACGTGACCCCATGTTGTTCGGCGATGCCGACGTCATAGAAACGGTCGGGGAACGCCTGCTCAAAACGGTCGAGCCCGGTACCGGGCGCCATCGCGGCCGTAATGCCGATGATGCGCTCGTCTTCTTCAGCCAGGCGAATCAACGTGTCAGAGAACACGCTGGTGTAACTCGGCGGACCACTCTTCTTGGGCGCAAACTGCCCAGACTCGACGTTGAATTTCGTGACACCGTGGTACTTCAGCGGGTCGCGCTCCGCCGGTTCGTAGCCGTGCCCCTTTTCGGTGAGCGCGTGGATCAAGATCGGACCGTCTCCCGCCGCGATCATCTCTTTTACGTTTGTAAACGTCTTGAGCACAACATCCATGCGATGCCCTTCGATCGGGCCCACATAACGAAAGTTCAGCGTTTCAAAGAGCAAGCCCGGTGAGAAGAACACCTTCAGTGACTCTTCGGCCTTTCGTGCCCAGTGGAGCATGTCTCCCGGCATACTGGTAATGAAGTCTCGAGCCCAACCCTTGACGCGTCGGGCCGTCGGCGCCGAGAGTGTGCGCGACAAGTAGGACGACAGTGCACCCACGTTTGGACTGATCGACATCTCGTTGTCGTTCAAGATCACAACCAGATTCTTCTCCTGGATATGGCCAGCGTGATTCAAGGCTTCAAATGCCATCCCCGCGGTCATCGCCCCGTCGCCGATGAATGCAATCGCGAGATTGTCTTCGCCGCGATGCCGCATGCCCCGCGCCATTCCGAGGGCCGCGGAAATCGATGTCCCCGCGTGACCGGCACCAAAGGTGTCATAAGGGGATTCGCTGCGGCGCAAGAACTTTGAAATGCCGTCGAGTTGGCCAATGCTTTCAAACTGGTCGCGACGCCCGGTGAGCATCTTATGCGGGTACCCCTGATGCCCGACGTCAAAGACAACCCGATCGTTCGGCGTATCAAAGACGTAGTGAAGTGCCGTGATAAGCTCTACCGCGCCGAGGCTCGACGCCAAGTGACCGCCGGTCTGAGACACGCGCTCGAGGATTTCCCTGCGGATCTCCTCCGCGATCTGCTCGATGCTTTCCCGAGGCAACTTTCGCAAGTCCGCCGGACAATCGATTCCATACAACAGCCGCGTGTCGCTCATACTTTCCTCTGTACCGCGAATCTAGCCAGCGCACGCAGGGGGTTCGCTGGCTCACCCAAGTCTTCAATGCGACCGAGTGCCCTTGCGAGCAACTCGTTCATTCGTGCCGCCGCTCCCTCGGTGCCCAATGCACCGGCAATCGAGCAGATGTCTTCTTCGTCCGCATCCAACAGATCGTCTGCGATCTGAAATGCGATCCCTACTTCGAGTCCAAATGCGTCGAGCTCACTAATTTGTTCGTCCGATGCCCCGGCGAGTCTCGCGCCACCGACAATCGACGTCGCGATCAGCGCCGCCGTCTTTCGCGCGTGCACGCTTTCGATCGCGGCCACATCCCCCGCAAGCGAATCGTAGGCCAAATCGTCGGCCTGCCCCCCTACCAATTGCCGGGAGCCGATTGCCCGTGCGAGGTCTCGGAGCGCGAGGCTCACCGCAGGCGCATTGCCACCATTTGCTGCACCTGCGAGCACCTCGAAAGCGAGACTCTGGAGGGCATCCCCGGCAAGTACTGCGACCGCTTCGCCGAATTCGATGTGCACGGTCGGTCGGCCTCGGCGCAGGGCATCGTCATCCATGCAGGGAAGATCGTCGTGGACCAAGCTGTAGGTGTGGACGAGTTCTACTGCCACGGCCACCGGTAATGCATCTTGCGCCGAGCCACCCACCGCTTCTGCACCCGCCATCGCGAGAATGGGGCGAAAGCGTTTGCCGCTCGGAAAGATCAGATGCCGCATCGCGCCGTGAAGCGACTGCGGTGCCTCGTCTGTTGCGGGAACAAGTTTTTCGAGCAGGACATCGACGAGCGGAATGCGTTCCTGCATATAGTCGTGAACGTCCAACTCAGGATTCCTCAAACTCTTGTTCTTCGATTGCGCCTTCGAAGGGGCGCGCGAGCCACTTT
>JASDVE010000056.1:0-8140 GCA_041891195.1 Myxococcota bacterium
GGTCTGTACAAGGCGTAAACATGCTCCGTACATCGGCAAGCTTCTCAGGTCGCTTGAGGTCCGTTCGGGCGCAGGGATCTCGGGGAAGCCCCCGCCGGCACAACTTCTTTCAGAATCGCATCCTAGGAGCCTGACCAACGTGTATTTCGGGTCTTTCGCCTGCCTGTCAGCGGGATACAATGGCGCCGAAATTTTTAAATTTCTTGGGCGCTCCGTGCTTCAAGTGCACGTGGCTGCAGGCAAAGGTGACACGAATAAATGACCAAATAACAAAAGGTCAAGGTGTACAATCCAACGCGAAACGATTCGCAACTATGTGCAGCTCACACCAATGCCCGCCAATCAATCGATTCCAATGCCCCCCGCTGACCGTCGACCTTGCGCAACCTGTGGTTCCCCGCAGAGCGACGAAGAAAAGAAGACTCCAAACATGCTGAACCATCGAATGTCACCCGCGGTGTTCAACGCAGAGTTGTGCCGATGACCGCAAAAACCATCGAAGAACGCATCGACGTTTCGATTCGCTTCTGTGGCGATTCCGGCGACGGGATGCAGCTCACCGGTTCAAAGTTCACCGACGAAACAGCGCTTGCCGGGAACGACCTTTCTACATTTCCCGACTTCCCCGCCGAAATTCGCGCCCCTGCTGGAACCATGGCCGGCGTATCCGGTTTTCAGATTCATTTCTCGTCGGACCGAGTCCACACGCCGTCGGACTACCCCGATGTGCTGGTTGCATTCAATCCAGCCGCCGCCAAAGCGAACGTTGGTGACCTTCGCCCGGGTGCGATGTTGATCATCAACTCCGACGCCTTCAACAAAAAGTCGTACCAGCGCGCTGGCTACACCGAAGACCCGCTGCCCGAACTTCGCGAGCGATTCGAACTCGTAGAGATCCCGGTCACGACGTTGAACCGCGAAGCGCTCATTGGTCTCGACCTCACCAAGAGCGAAATTGATCGCTCGAAGAACTTCTTCGCCCTCGGGCTGATGTCTTGGCTCTACACGCGTCCGATGGAAAGCACCGAACGTTGGCTCTCGACGAAGTTTTCCGGCGACGTATGTGAAGCCAACCTGCGAACTTTGCGCGCCGGTTGGGCGTTCGGCGAAACGACAGAGTTGTTTCCCGTTTCGTACAAAGTCTCGGCCGCCAAAATCGAGCCCGGCATCTACCGAAACATCACCGGCAACACGGCGCTTGCGTGGGGCATCATTGCCGCGCGCGTCTTAATGGACCGCGAAGTATTCCTCGGCGCATATCCGATCACGCCAGCCAGTGACGTTTTGCACGAAGTCGCACGCCACCGGAACTTTGGCGTAAAGACCTTTCAGGCCGAAGACGAAATGGCCGCGGTCAGCAGCGCGATCGGCGCTTCGTTCGCAGGCAGTCTAGGCGTGACCGCAAGCAGTGGCCCCGGCATCGTGTTGAAACAAGAAGCGCTGGGCTTGGCCATCATGGTCGAGCTTCCGTTGGTAGTGATCGACGTACAACGCTCGGGACCGTCGACGGGCTCACCGACCAAGACAGAGCAGGGAGACTTGCTCCTCGCCCTTTTCGGCCGCCACTCCGAGAGCCCCATGCCGGTACTCGCGCCTTCGAGCGCGGGGGATTGCTTCGACATAATGATCGAAGCGTTCCGGCTCGCGGTGAAGTACATGACGCCGGTCATGGTCTTGTCCGACAGCTACCTAGCCAACAGTTCTGAGCCATGGCAGATCCCGGACGTTTCGACCCTTCGACGTTCGCCGATCAAGTTCGCAACCCAAGACGACCTAGGCGGCGAAGAGTTCCAGCCGTACAAACGAGACGAAGAGACGTTGGCGCGACCGTGGGCGATCCCCGGTGAAGCAGGCCTCGAGCACCGACTCGGAGGCCTCACCAAAGCACCGGTAACGGGCAACGTCGTTTACGACCCGGACAATCACGCCGAAATGCTGCGGCTGCGTGGCGAAAAGATTGAACGCATCGTGGCCGACATTCCGAACATTGAAGTGGATGGGCCCAATTCCGGAGACCTGCTGGTACTCGGTTGGGGCAGTACCTTGGGCCCGATTACAGCGGCGATCGAAGTCGCGCGTTCGGTGGGGCTTTCCGTTTCTCGCGCGCACATTCGACACATGAACCCGCTGCCCGCCAACCTTGAGGACGTGCTGAAGAGCTTCAAGCATGTCTTGCTCCCGGAACTCAACGGCGGGCAACTGTCTATGATCCTGCGGGCCAAGTACTTGCTGGACATCAAGCCGTTCAACAAAGTTTCGGGGCAACCCTTTCGAGTCGCGGAGATTGTCGCGGAGATCGAAAACATTTTAAACGAGGACAAGTAACGATGGCAGCTCCCGCAACAACGCTTTCTCGCAAGGACTTCGTTTCGACCCAGGACGTACGCTGGTGCCCCGGCTGCGGTGACTACTCGATTCTCGCCAACGTACAGCGTGTGATGCCCGAGTTCGTGGACAAGCGCGAAGACGTCGTCTTCGTTTCGGGGATCGGCTGCAGCAGCCGCTTCCCGTACTACATGAACACGTACGGCTTCCACACCATTCACGGCCGGGCTCCTTCGTTTGCGACCGGCATCAAGGCAAGCCGCCCCGAGCTTTCGGTCTGGGTCATCACGGGTGACGGCGACGGGCTCTCGATCGGCGGCAATCACTTGCTGCATACGATCCGCCGCAACCTCGACTTGCAGATCTTGCTCTTCAACAACAAGATCTACGGCTTGACCAAGGGCCAGTACTCGCCGACTTCAGACCCGGGAACGACCACGAAGTCTTCGCCCCAGGGTTCGATCGATCATCCGATCGACCCGATCTCGTTCGCCCTCGGTGCCGGTGCAACGTTTGTTGCCCGCACCATCGACGTCGACGCGACGCACATGCAGCAGACCCTGCGTCGCGCGCACGCCCACAAGGGCACCGCATTCGTCGAGATCCTGCAGAATTGCCCTGTCTTTAACGACGGCGTATGGGAAGACGTTCAGGATCGCAAAACCCGCATCGAGAGTTCAATTTCGCTCGTGCAGGGTGAGCCTCTGGTGTTCGGTTCGCCGGGCAACCTGAAGGGCGTCGTGATGATCGGCGGCGATCCGAGTGTGATCGACTTGGCCGACGACGACGATCCGATCGAAAAGGGTATCGTGGTCCACGACGAATTCCTCGATTCGACCGCGTACGCGTTCGCGCTGGCCACCTTGTCTCGCCCGGACTTCCCGCTCCCGGTTGGCGTTCTGCGCGAATCGACGAAGGAACCCTACGAGCAGATGCTATCGGCGCAAATTGATGACGCGATTGCCACGAAGGGCCCGGGCGACCTTGAGGCACTGCTGAACTCGGGTGACACCTGGACGGTCGGCACCAACTAGGAGTCAGCGCGGCAGAAGGCGCGAGCTTTGCGTTAGATCGCTTCGCAAACTGCTTCGAGCTTCCCCACTGCGTCTTCAAACTCGGCGAGGGTGTCGTACCGAATCGCTTGTATCAGGCTGGTGACGCCCGCTTGGGCGAGTGCGCCAGCGCGGCACGTAGCCTCGGCCACCTAGTCGAGCGGCAGCGCCGTCATGAGTTTCACCTGCGGCTTGGGCTTGCCTGCATCGCTTGCGAGCGCGTGCAATTGTTCAATAGGACCGCGAAGCTTTTCGGGGTCGCCCCCCATCGGTAGCCAGCCATCGCCAAAAGCAACGGTTCGGGCGAGCGCGTGGGGACCACTACCACCGATAAAGATGGGCGGTCGTTCGGGACGCGGTAAGAACAAGAACTCTTGGCCGTTCGCTTCAACTTCGTCTGATTCGAAGCACGCATGGATCAAAGCGAGCCCTTCATCGGTCAAGCGTCCGCGTTGGCTGCGGGGAACGCCGAGCGCTCTAAATTCTGGGCCCATCCATCCAACGCCAACGCCGAAGCGAAGACGCCCACCGGAAAGCTCCTGCACGGTGGCGAGTGCTTTGGCGGTGGGGAGCGCTGGGCGATACGGGATGTTCAACACGCCCGTTCCGAGCCCAATGCGCTCGGTCGATGCGGCGAGATACGCAAGGGTCGTGAGCGGATCGAGGTAGCGCCCGCCGGACCCCTCGGCATCGTCGGGCGGGATCGCGATATGATCCTGAATCCAAATATCAGCGAGACCGGCGCGCTCCGCCGCTTGAACGCAGCCGACGAGAATGTCTCGGGACGACTGTGGCCCCATCGATCGCACCGCAACACCCAATTCCATCGCCATGCTCCAGAATTAGAAAAGGGCCCCAAACTGTAAGTCCGGGGCCCTGATTCAATTGTGTTTAGCCGATCAGGTGGGGCGCAATGTCCGCAAGCGCCTTGCCGATCTCGGCTGGCGAGGCCGCGACGGCGACGCCTGCCTTGTTGAGGGCGTCCATCTTGTCGCTCGCCTTGCCCTTGCCGCCCGCGATGATCGCGCCGGCATGGCCCATACGCTTGCCGGGAGGCGCGTTGGTTCCAGCGATGAAACTTGCCACCGGCTTGTCGACGTTTGACTGAATGAACTCCGCCGCTTCTTCTTCGGCCGAGCCGCCAATCTCACCAATCATCACGATGCCCTTGGTGTCGGGGTCCGCCTGAAAGAGCGTCAGTGCGTCGATGAAGTTCGTGCCGATGATCGGGTCGCCACCAATGCCAAGACAAGTCGACTGACCGATGCCAAGGCGCGAGAGCTGATCGACTGCTTCATAGGTGAGCGTGCCAGAACGAGACACCACCCCGACCGGCCCGGGGCGGGTGATCTGTGCGGGCATGATGCCGATGCGGCACTGCTCGGGAGTCACAACGCCCGGGCAGTTCGGTCCAACCAGTCGCGTCTTCGACCCCTTGATGATCGCAGCAACCCGCGCCATGTCATTGGCCGGGATGCCTTCGGTGATGCAGGCCGTCATCGAAAGTTCGGCTTCGGCAGCTTCGAGGATCGCGTCCGGCGCGCCTGGGGGTGGCACGAAGATCACTGACGCGTTCGCGCCCGTATCTTTGACAGCCTCCGCCACGGTATTGAAAATCGGAATCCCATCGATCTCAGTCCCCCCCTTGCCGGGATGCACACCGCCAACCACCTGCGTGCCGTATTCCTTCGACAGGTTCGCGTGGAAGGTTCCCATGCGGCCCATGCCCTGAATCAACAGCTTCGTGTTCTTGTCGCAAAGTATCGCCATTCGTCTCTAACCCTCTCCGCGAGCGGCTACAGCGCGCTCGCCTGCTTCTTGCAAAGTCTCTGCAGCGGTAATATTGAGGCCCGACTTCGCCAGGATCTCGCGACCCTCGGCTGCGTTCGTACCCTGCAAGCGAACAATCAACGGCACTTCAATGCCGAGTTCGGCTGCCGCACCGACGACACCTTCCGCGATCAAGTCGCAGCGCACGATACCGCCAAAGATGTTCACCATGATGACCTTCACATTGTCATCGCGAAGGATCAGCTTGAAAGCGCTCATCACTTTGTCCTTGTCTGCCCCTCCCCCGACGTCGAGGAAGTTGGCAGGGGAGCCCCCGCAGTGCGCGATCATGTCGAGGGTCGCCATCGCGAGCCCGGCACCGTTGACCATGCAGCCGATGTCACCGTCGAGGCCGACGTATGCCAAGTCGAGTTCGGTGGCCTGGCGCTCGCGGTCGTCCTCCTCGTCGGGATCGCGGAGATCGGCAACGTCCGGGTGTCGGTAGAGCGCACCGTCGTCGAAGTTGATCTTGCCGTCGAGTGCGATCACGTCGCCGTCACCGGTTATGACAAGCGGGTTGATTTCGACCTGGGTGGCGTCTCGCTCCATGAACAGGTTGAACAACCCGTGCACGAAGGGAACGAACTTCGCGATTGTGCCTTTTTCAAGACCGAGCCCATAACCCAGCTGGCGGATCTGGTAGTCCCGCAAGCCGAGGTTCGGTTCGATATGAACCGTCAAGATCTTTTCGGGCGTTTTCTCGGCGACCTCTTCGATCTCCATGCCGCCTTCGGTCGACGCCACGATGGCGAACTTCTCAACCGAACGGTCGAGCAACACTGCGAGATACAACTCGCGCGCGATGTCGGAGCCCGCTTCGACGTAGACCTTGCGGACCAGCTTGCCTTCTGGCGGGGTCTGCGGCGTGTGGAGCGTCATGCCGAGGATCTCGCTCGCGGCCTGCTTGGCTTCGCTCGGGGACTTGGCGAGCTTGACGCCACCGCCCTTCCCGCGTCCGCCAGCATGCACCTGCGCCTTCACGACGACGATCTTGGTTCCAAGCTCGCGTGCAGCCGCTTCGGCTTCCGCCGGCGTCGTGGCAAGGATGCCTTCCGGTACGGATACGCCGAATTCGCGCAGCAGCCCTTTGGCCTGGTACTCGTGGACGTTCATGTTTGTCTCCTATCCGGCTGTAATACAACCGGGCGCGCGAAGTGAAGATCCGACTGTTGCGAACGCGATTCTGTGTGTTGTTTGGGCACACCTAATCGCGACCAACGGCTGGTTCGTAAATGGGTCAGTATTTTTTTAGATGTCGAGTTGGTCGACGAGGGTTTTGACATGAACGACCGACTCGTCAAAGGCCTTCTTGTCGTCGCCTTCGAGCTCGAGTTCGATGACACGTTCAATGCCGCCGGCTCCGAGCACGCAGGGAACGCCCACGTAGAGACCATCAACACCGTACTCGCCGTCGAGCTTGCACGCGCATGCGAGCACCCGCTTCTGGTCCTTCAAGATGGACTCGGCCATTTCGAGTGCCGACATCGCGGGAGACACAAACGCCGAGCCCGTCTTGAGCAACCCAACGACTTCGCCACCCGCACCCTTGGTGCGTTTGACGATCGCTTGGATATTTTCTTCGGACATCAACTTGCGAACGGGAATCCCTGCGACCGTGCAGTAGTCGACCAGGGGCACCATGGTGTCGCCATGACCACCGAGCACGAGGGCCGTCACGTCGCGGACCGAAACGCCGAGTTCCCAAGCGACGAAGCTTCGGAAGCGCGTCGAGTCGAGAACGCCCGCCATGCCGACGACGCGGTTCTTCGGGAACCCCGACACCTTCTGGAAGGTGTAAACCATGGCGTCGAGCGGGTTCGAAACGACGATCACATAGGCGTCGGGGCAGTTGTCGCGCACACCTTCTGCCACTTGCTTCATGATCTTGACGTTGGTGGCGAGCAAGTCGTCGCGGCTCATGCCGGGCTTGCGTGCGAGACCCGCGGTAATGATGACAAGGTTCGACCCCTTGAGGTCCGAATAGTCGTTTGCGCCGCTGATGCTCGCGTCTGAGCCTGCAAGCGGTGCGCCTTCGGCGATGTCGAGCGCCTTGCCCTGGGGCAGGCCTTCGACCACGTCGAAGATGATCACGTCACCGAGTTCGCGGTAGGCCGCCTGTTCGGCGAGAACGCCGCCAATGTTTCCGCCGCCAATCATCGCAATTTTGTTTCGCATAGTGGGGGTGAGTCCTTCTGGCCGTGACGCTTCGGGATACTTGTGTCCTGAAGAGTCGGTTGAGGGCGCCGTCTCGGTCCGGACCATTGCCAAGGCCAGAGAAGAGCGTCCGATCACATCGTATTTTGGGGTCCGGCATGAATTTCGCGCCGAGTTTGTAAGCAATCTCTTTTGGGATTGCCATTTATTCGGGCCGGTTTGAAGGCCCCGCGGAAGTCATGGAAAGTGCAATCCCACTGAGCATCCGTATTTCATTCACCCGCCTTCGGGGTGGGTGCTTTGATTCGAATAGAAAGTTCGTCGAGATGTTCGTTGCTCACCTCGGACGGCGACTGCATAAAGAGGTCCTGCCCACGCTGAGTCTTGGGGAACGGGATCACGTCGCGCAGGCTTGCCGACTTGGCCATCACCATCACCCAGCGATCAAAACCGAAGGCAAAGCCGCCATGGGGCGGTGCGCCAATTTCGAGCGCTTCGAGCAAGAAGCCAAAGCTGTTCATCGCCTGCTCTTCGGAATAGCCCATGAGTTCGAGGATCTTGAGCTGTACGTCGACGCGGTGGTTACGCAGGCTGCCACTGCCTAGTTCGACGCCGTTTACGACGACGTCGTAGTGGGTGCCGCGCACTTTCTCCGGTGCCGTGTCGAGTAGCGGAATGTCTTCTTCGAGCGGTGCAACAAAGGGCTGATGGACATACGTGAGGTTGCCGTCGGAGTCGCGCTCAAACACCGGGAAGTCCACAACCAAGAGCACGTCCCA
>JASDVE010000057.1:0-8097 GCA_041891195.1 Myxococcota bacterium
CTTCGGCCACGGCCCAGCAGCCCGGCTTGGCAGCCGCAACCTCGACGCTTCTCGACGATGCATCTCGAGAAGCCGAGACCTTCAACGACCAATACGTTTCCACCGAGCACATTTTGCTCGCCCTGTCGGCCACGACAGCCGACCCTTGCGGCGCGGTTCTTCGCGACAGTGGCGCCACCCACGGTGCCATTCTCGAAGCACTCAAGAGTGTTCGCGGAAGTGCACGCGTGACAGACCAGGAACCTGAAGCGAAGTATCAGTCTCTCGAAAAGTTTGGACGCGACCTCACGGACGACGCACGCGCGGGCAAACTCGACCCCGTTGTCGGTCGCGACGAAGAAATTCGACGAACCATCCAGGTGCTTTCTCGAAGACGCAAGAACAACCCGGTCTTGATCGGTGAGCCTGGCGTGGGCAAGACCGCGATCGCCGAAGGTCTCGCCCAGCGCATTGCGGTGGGTGACGTGCCCGAGTCTCTCAAAGACAAGCGCGTGATTGCCCTCGATGTGGGCGCGTTGATCGCCGGTGCAAAATACCGGGGCGAATTCGAAGACCGCCTCAAAGCGGTGCTTCGCGAAGTGACCGAATCGGACGGAAACGTCGTGCTGTTCATCGACGAACTCCACACGATCGTCGGCGCGGGGGCCGCCGAAGGTGCGGCCGACGCCGCCAACTTGCTCAAGCCGGCCCTCGCGCGTGGTGACCTCCACTGCATCGGTGCCACGACCCTCGACGAGTACCGTAAGCATGTCGAAAAAGACGCCGCCCTCGAGCGTCGTTTTCAGCCCGTGCTCGTTGGCGAACCGACGGTGGAAGACACGATTTCGATTTTGCGTGGGCTCAAAGAACGCTACGAAGATCACCATGGCGTGCGAATTCAAGATGCAGCTCTGGTCTCCGCTGCCACACTTTCTCATCGCTACATCGCCGATCGGTTCTTGCCAGACAAAGCCATCGACCTGATGGACGAAGCGGCGAGCCGCGTTCGCGTGCAGGTGGATTCCAAGCCCGAAGAACTTGACATCCTCGAGCGCAGACAGATTCAGCTCACGATCGAACGCGAGGCGCTCAAGAAAGAGTCTGACGACGCGAGCCAGAGCCGCCTCAAAACGGTCGAGCAGGAAATCGCCGAAGTGCGCACCGAATCAGACGCTATGCAGGCGCGCTGGCTCAATGAAAAAGAAGTCATCGCTTCGGTTGCAGAACTCATCAAGACCCGAGGTGAGTTGAACACCGAACTCGAACGCGCCCAACGCGAAGGCAACTACGAACGCGCGGGCGAGATCCAGTACGGCAAGCTGGTTGCCCTCGAAACCGACCTCGCAGAGCGCAAAGAGTCTCTCGACGCGCTTCACGCCCACGGTTCGCTACTCGCCGAAGAAGTGACTCGCGACGAAATCGCCGAAATCGTTGCCCGCTGGACGGGGATCCCCGTTTCGAAGATGTTGGAAAGCGAACAAGGCAAACTGCTGCAGATGGAATCAAACCTGCATCAGCGGGTGATTGGACAAGACACCGCACTCACCGCAGTTGCCAATGCTGTGCGGCGTTCACGCGCGGGGTTACAGGATCCCGATCGCCCTGTGGGCTCGTTTATTTTCCTTGGCCCCACCGGCGTGGGGAAAACCGAAACTGCGCGCGCCTTGGCCGAGTTCATGTTCGACGATGAGCAAGCCATGGTGCGAATCGACATGAGTGAGTTCATGGAGAAGCACTCGGTGTCGCGACTCATTGGCGCGCCTCCCGGCTACGTCGGGTATGAAGAGGGCGGAACCCTCACAGAAGCCGTGCGAAGGCGGCCTTATGGGGTCGTGCTTTTCGACGAAATCGAAAAGGCCCACCCCGACGTCTTCAACGTTTTCTTGCAGATCCTCGACGAGGGTCGCCTGACGGATGGCCAAGGACGAACGGTCGACTTTCGCAATGTTGTCTTGATCATGACCTCGAACATCGGCAGTGAACACATCGTCGGCCTCGGGAGCGACCAACAGAGCGAGATCGAAGAACGGGTCAACCAGGCGTTGCGTTCGCACTTCAAACCCGAGTTCTTGAATCGCGTCGACGACGTGATCATCTACCGACAACTCGAGCGCGAGCAGATCGGTGATATCGCGACGATTCAACTCAACCGAGTGAAGGCCCTCCTCGCAGACAAACGGCTGAGCCTTGAAGTCAGCGACGCGGCGATGGACCTGATCGCGACGCGAGGATACGACCCGCACTACGGTGCGCGGCCGCTCAAACGCGCCATCCAACGCCTCGTTCAAGACCCGCTCGCGATGCGAATCCTCGAAGGTGAGTTCCCAGAAGGGGCGAAGATCCGCGCAGACGTCGCAAGCGGCGACCAGGCTGCGGAAAAAGGCCTGATCTTTTCGAGCGTCTAAACGAAGCACGCTCTGTTGGCGTGGTTCTAAACCGAACTGCACGAAACTACCCAGGGACCGACAACGAACTCCCGGCAACAACATCCAACTCCAGCCAACAACGGCCAACACCAGCCAACTACCGCCAACTACAGCGTCAGCGTCGTATGCTGATACAGATCGCCGTCGCGGAACCCGAGCTTGCGATAGTAGCCGCGGGTCCCCACTGCTGAGATCACGGCGAGTTCATGGTAGCCCGCGGCCCGAGCATGCTTGCGCGCTTCGTCTACCAGCTGAGTTCCGAAGCCGCGGTGCTGAGCGTTGCCAAAATCTCGTGCACCGAGATTGAGAGCGCCACCATAAACGTGGACTTCGCGAATCAGCGCGCTCGATGAAATTTCGTCGCAGAAAGATTTCTGGGTCGGAAGCGCGAGACGAAGAAAGCCGACGATGTGATCGTCCGGAGTGACAAGTTCAATAAAAACCTCGCCGCCGACTCCAGACTCGTAGGAGGTCGCGCGCACTTCAAGGCGCGCCGGATCGAATTCGATATCACGAATTTCACGCGTGCGAATTTCTTCGGTCTTCCCGCCGCGCCGGGTCAGCTCTCGTTCGGCCAGTTCGCGAAAGTTGGTCAATTTGTTTCCAACGACGATGTCGTCGGAGGAAATATCGCGAATGACACGGGTAAGCCTGCAATAGCGCGGTGTGGCCGCAATCGCGTGGGCGAGCACATCGAGTAGTTCGTCGTGTGCATACGGCCGCCAACTTCCGTCCTGATACGAATTCATCAATTCCGCCGTCTCGATCAAGCTGCACGGATAAATCTTGAGTTCGTCTGGGCGAAATGCGGGGTCCCCGAACATGCGGTCATAGTCGAGACAATCGTCTTTCGGATTCGAGCCGAGCAGGTTAGGCATCCAATGCGCGTGGATCTTGAAGCCGGCCCGCCGCAAGAGCCCTATCGCGCGCCGGGTGTCCTCGACCGCATGCCCGCGTTTGATCGCGTCAAGCACCGGGTCGGACAGGCTTTGGATCCCCAGCTGGACCTTGGTGCAGCCGAGTCGCCGCACCCGGAGAACTTCTTCTTCCGTGACATAGTCGGGCCGAGTCTCGATCGAAAAGCCAACGTTGCGACAGACCGCACCTTCGTTGCGAAGCTGGGTCGCGCGCAGTGCATCCCAGGTTGCACTTTCGGCATCTACCTCCCCTCCTCTTCCCTGCTCACGCAGAAAGCCAACGACAGCCTGGTTGTACTTGGGTCCGTCGCGCACGCCTTCGAGTGCGTCGTCGTCAAAGTTGTCGAAGTTTGCAGCCGACACCTCGGCTTCTTCGCGCGCGTCAACATCACCGCCGAAGTCGTTCATCGCGTCGAGACAACGCTTGGAGAACCACACCTGATAAGACTCTGTATAAAACGACCATGTCCCCCCCAACACGATCAGCTCGATCTTTTCTGTCGAATGGCCCGTCGCTCGAAACGCGGCCAATCGGTTCCAAGTTTGGAGGTACGGGTCGAACTTGTTGTTGGCTGCACGCTGGGCACCCGGCTCGTCAGACAGATAGCTTTTTGGCATACGCAGGTCGTTCGGGCAGTACACGCACTTGCCCGGACATGGGAAGGGTTTTGTCAGCACCGTGAGCGGGGTGACGCCACTTTGACTGCGAACCGGACGCCTGCGCACCCGTGTGATGAATTCCTTCTCACTCGTTTTGAAGCCTTCGGTCCCCTCGAAGGCACGAAAGCCCGCGATGATCTGAGCACGGGAAAAGAAACCCTTGCCGCCGCGGGGGTGGCGACGCAACACGGCGTCTAGCGCCGGAGCGTCAACGAGATCGAGCGCCTCGATCTCTTTGACGATCGCGACCAAGTCTTTGCGATGAGGTTCGGGGTCGAACGACGATTCGCTCCAGTCTCGCGACGAAGTTCTGGGCGTTCGGGAGGGACTGTCTGTCATTCGCCTATAGTATGGCACCGCCGATGGACGCCAAGACCCGTGCACAACTGAATCAGCTCAATCGCGCCTTCTATGAAGGCACCGCCGACGCGTTCAGCGACACCCGGAGCGCCCCGTGGCCCGGCTGGCAGCGCGCGATGTCCCATGTCAATCGATCGGACGCGGGCCCTCTTTCGGTCCTCGACGCCGGCTGTGGCAACGGTCGATTCGCCCCGTACCTCGCCGAAACGGAAGCCTTAACAGAACGAGGGACCAAAACGTGCGATGTTCGATATCTCGGCATCGACTCGTCTGCTTCACTCCTCGCCCATGCAAAGCAGAGCTACGCCGATCTCACCTGGGCCGAATTTCGCGAACACGATGTGCTCGAACTGGCTTCCGAAACTCCGAGCGACTTCGGCCCATTTGACCTGATCGTGGCGTTTGGCGTACTTCACCACGTCCCCGGCTCGGAAGCCCGGCGCGGTTTTTTGCACGACCTTGTCTCCCTGTTGAGTACACGCGGGGTGTTGGTCGTGACGGCCTGGCAGTTCGGAGCCGTCGAACACTTCACGTCGCGCGCCATCGCCTGGTCTGACTACAACCGAGGCGCCGAGCAATCGATCGACCAAGCCGAGCTCGAAGAAGGTGACTACCTGCTCGGGTTTGGGGCGTCACCGCATCCGCGCTATTGCCACTTCACGTCTGCAGCCGAGTTACACGAACTGTTTCGAGACGCCCCCGTCACCTGGGTCGACGAATATTGCGACGACGGCAAAACGCAAGATCTCAACCGATACGCCGTGGTGCGCCGCACTGAAAGTTCGTCGTACTAGAAGAGTGCGAACGGCGGCGCAGCCTCGCGTATGCCTTCACATGCAAATGCTCAAGAACACGCAACTTCCGTTCGCACCAGAACATTGTGCGCCTGCCGCAACGCAGAGATAATCGGTTCGCGTGCGGCCAGTTTTTGCCCCGACCGTACAGTACGGGCTCTAACCGATTCGCCCCAGGCATTCACCCGACCCGACATCCCTCTAAAAATACCCATTGAGGAACTTTGTGCCCTAAATCACATTGAGCAAAAAACCGATGTATGGAGAGCCTCTATGCGACATTTCAAAACCAAAGAAGCTCTCGCTCTTCTGTTCGCAACTTCTTTTGTTGCGTCGACCGCCACTGCCTCGCAAGACCTCACGGAACCGGTTGCCGTTGAAACAACGAACGTCGAGGCTGTCGAATCTCAAACGCTCACTTCGAAAGACATTTTCCCGACGTTCGATGACATCGTTGGCTCGGATGTCGCTGTCATTGAAGACAGCCAAAGCATTGACGACAGCGAAGGAAGCGAAGCCCGCGACATCGCGAAACGAGTTGATGCGAACGAGGTCAACACACTCGCTCCCTCCAATCTTCTCACGGACGCCGCGGCCCGCGATGAATTGATCTCGCTTCACCGCCCAAGCGCGATTACAACTTCGCATCAGTCTGTGGTTCCACCGATCGTTCGCGTCAAGCTTCTACGCTTGCGCGCGATTGCATTTGAAGCCGTCGGTGACTACGAGGCCGCCCGCGCGAACCTCGAAATTTGTGTCGGACTCGGGGACGAAACGATCGACAACTGGCAACGGCTTGGACGCGCCCGCTTGCGCACCGGAGATTTCGACGGTTCCCACGCCGCATTCCTAGCCGCGTTCCAACTGAGCCTTTCACGAGATCAGTCGCAGACCGACGAACGCGCGAGCATTCTGCTCCAGTTGGGTGAACTCCACATTTTGATGGGGCAAGACGACGAAGCGGCGCGCGTGCTGGCCGCAGCCCATGAACTCGCCCCGTCACTGGCACGCGTCAACGATCTGGCCAACCGAATTGAGCGTAAATCCCAGGGTGTGGCCGATTCGAAGAAACGTGTGCTGATGCCTTTCTGGCCGGAGACACCGAGCCAAGCCGTACGGGCCCGTATCGAAAGCTGGCTCGAACGCGCCCACGTAGCGCTACCTGCAGCCATGCGTCCGGCGCTCGAGCGAGTGGGACAATTTGCGATCAGCCCGAGTGGCCGCGACATCTGCATGTCGGTCATCGTGGGTCTGGCGATCTTGATCGCCGTAGTGCGCCGACTTCGGGGACACGGCGATCTCGTCATTGCAATCGAATACCCGCTCGAACTGCAGGGTTCCTTCACGGTTCGCATTTCCGAACAACCCGGTCAGCACAAACGTGCGAAGTCGAGCGAAGCGTCTAGTTCGGTTGTGCGCGAAGGATTTAGCAAGCGAACACTGCGCCAGAACGTTGGACGAGAGACCCAGTTCCAAGGTCTGATCCCGAAGATCTATTACGTCGCGGTCGACGGGGTTTTGATGGACCCGGACAACGGCGAAGTTTTGCTTCGTCCCTTCGATGAGCATGCCGTCGTCGTAAGCAATGGCAAAACCGTCCGCTTCGAATTCGACATGCAGCCCCGGGAATGCCCGGTCGACGTCCAGGTCTTCTGGGACAAGCAGCCCACCAAAGACGCCGGCGTTTCCGTCCGGGCAATCCGAAATTCACTTCGTTACACCCGCGAGGGCGCGGCGCGGCTCCGTCTCTGCATGGGAAGCCACACGATTGTCGTCGGCAGCGGCGACCGCGTTGCCGAGCGCCAGATTGAGGTCACTTCGTATTCACCGACTACCGTTTCCATCGACTTGGCGGGTTCGGAAGGCGTTATTTTTAAAGGCTGCCCGCCCGCGGTGAAGCCCTACCTGCACGGCGACCACAACGCCGCAGCCCGAGCGCTGTCGCGAGACGGACACACACGCATCGCCAACACACTGCTCGCGCGATTGCATTGCGACCTGGGTCAGAACGACAGAGCGGCAGACCACTTCAAGGCCGCGGGCCAACCCCTCGAAGCCGCCGAACTTCGGGCGCGGCTTCATGACTACGCCGGGGCGGCGCTGCTCTTCGAAGAAGCCGGAAAGACAAAGCGTGCCGCAGAAATGCATCGCGAAGGCGGCGAATGGCTCAAGGCCGGTGTCGCGTTCGAATTGATCGACGATTTCCGTACGGCGGCCGACTGCTACAAGCGAGCCGAAGAAGTGGGGCGCTGGCTTGGTGCGCTCGAAAGCAATGGCGACTACTTCGAGGCCGCGGCAATCGCACTCGACCGCTCAGACCGGGCGCGGGCAATTCGCCTGTTGCAGCTCGTACCGCTCGATTCTCCACACTACCCCGAGGCTTGCGAGTTGCTCGCCGACGCGTTCGAGCACGAAGGTCATGCGGACCTCGCAGCGCAGAAGATCGAAAAGCGCATCGAAGCAGGTGCAGGCACTCCCGATCTCCTCTCGCGCCTCGGAGCACTGCTCGAAACGTGTGGCGACACGTCACGTGCCCTCGAAGTGCTGGAATCGTTGCGCGATGACGAGCCCACGTATCCCAACATCGCGTCACGCATCGAGAGCCTGCGAAAGAAAATTACGCTCCAGAGTCTTTCACAAGCGTCCAGCGGTCCCAGCCACCCAACCGCAGTGGCACCAACGGCCTTCCTTTCTGAAAAACGATATGAGATCGTGAGCCAACTCGGACGCGGTGGGATGGGGATCGTATTCAAAGCCAGGGACCTCCGGCTCAACCGCGAAGTCGCGCTGAAGCAGCTGCCTGAAAACCTGCGCGATCACCCGAAGGCGATCCAACTCTTTTTGCGTGAAGCCCAAGCCTGCGCACGACTGAACCACCGCAATATCGTCACGATTTTCGACACAGATCAGGACGACGTCAATTTCTTCATCACGATGGAACTCCTGCACGGCTACCCGCTC
>JASDVE010000058.1:0-8092 GCA_041891195.1 Myxococcota bacterium
AACAAACACATTAGCAATGAATAAAAGTCAAACAAACACGTGATGACAGCGCAATTGTGAACCGAACTAATTCCCCTCCCCCGGTTGCTGCGCAGTTCACATCACACTGCGTGGACAGATCACGGCACTGGTGCCAAAACGCGCGCGATCTTTTGATCGCGGTATTGCCCCAGGGAACGGTCGTCTCGGTCTTCGAAGTCGCTTGGGCAGGTGGTCGTTGCCCGACGTTCGGTCGCGCTCAATGGCTGCGAGACATCAGCGTACCTTTCGGCGGCCGCTTCCCATTCCCCACTTGCAAATATGCACGTGGCCGAAGGGAGACCGACCTAGAAAGGTCTGGGGGATATGCGTCACTGTGAGTGACATGTTGAGCTTCGCTATGACTTTCCGGTGTTACCTCCGGAACTAGGCTTCTTAGAGCTTATACATGTATCGACCTGAAGCTGTCAACCGCTATTTGATTTTCGTTATTTAGAGAGGGAATTGCGTTCCCGAAAGAGGCTTACTCCGTAGACGACGAGCGCCACGATCGTCACAGCATACGCGGCGATTAAGTAGTTCATGAGGTGCCTCCTGAGCCCGAATATTGGGCTGAAAACTGCTCGGCCTCTTCGAGCGCCGCTCGCGTGCGTAAGCTCTCGACCTCCCAGCGCAGCAGGACCAGGTACGCAAACACGAAGAAAAGCGCGAGGTTGCCCATCAGGAAGGGGAGACCCATCCCGTCGCCGAGGCTCCCGCTAGACAAGTTGTCGGGGTGGATCGAGCGATTGTTGAAAATTTCAATGATGTAGTAATTCAATGGAATCAGGACGAGCCCCACAATTCCGTAGATGGCCGCGAAGCGCGCGGTGCGGGTGCCGCCTTCACTGAAGCTGCGCAGCAGCATATAGGCGAGATAGATGAACCACAGCAGCACAGTGACCGTCAGACGCGGGTCCCAGCTCCACCACTTGCCCCAGGTGCCCTTGGCCCAGATGGGGCCGGTGATGAGCATCAGCGTGCAGAAGATCACGCCGACTTCACAACCCGCGATCGCCATGCGGTCAAAGTCTTCGCGCTCCGTCCAAAGGTAGAGTGCGCCGCCTACCGCGGTCACGATGAAACCGAGGTATGTGCCATACGCCAGGGGCGGATGGACATAGAGAATCTTTTGAATGACACCCTGCACGTTGTCGATCGGTGCTTGTACGACGATGTACGCATAGACGACCAGAAGCACCGCAATCGGGATGCCGAGCCAGCCGCGCAAACGCGCAGCCCCTTGTTCAAGGGCAGACGGCAGGCTCATCGTCTCGGTTGTTCTATTTGCGTTTGAATCGGATGGGGTCGGAGCTTCAGTCATGGGGTCCTCTGTCGGCGGGCGATCTTTCGAAAGGTGATCTCTCGATGTCGACGATGCTCACTCGTCGAGGATGTACTCGAAGCCGAGAAACGAGACAACTAGATAGATGCCATCGATCACGAGCAGGAGTTGAATGGCTTCAAAGCTAACGGATCCTTCGACGATTAAGTCTCGGGTGCCGGCGACCGCGCCCGCGAGTACGGGGAACAGCGCCGGGAGTAACAGGATCGGCAATAAAACCTCGCGCAGGCGGGTGCGGACACTCATCGCAGAAAACAAGGTCCCCGCGGTACAGATTCCGAGATTCCCGAGCGCGACGACTCCGGCAAGGCTGAGCGCGACGTCGAGCAGGTTGATGTCAAACGCGACCGCGAAGACGAAGGCCGTCACGGCGTCCACGATCCCGATCAAGATAAAATTAGCAAGAGCCTTCCCCACGAAGATCCAGCCGCGCTCTCCGGGGGCGAGGGCGAGCCCAGAAAGCGCGTCGTTTTCGAGTTCGAGCGAAAACGAGCGGTTCAGTCCGATGATCGAAGCAAAGACATACGCGACCCAGAGCAACCCCGCGGCATTCTCGGCGATGCCATCCTGGGTTCCCGTCGGCAGGGCGAAGTGAAATACCATGACGACCAAAAGCGAGAACAACAGCATCGCGATTATGCGGTCTCGAGATCGCCATTCTGTCACCAGGTCTTTCCACAGGATCGCAAGCGCGGTGTTCATTGCGCCGTACCCCAGGTGGTCTGCTCGATGACGGTGGCTTCAAGTTGTTCCACTGAAATATTGGGGCCGTCTTCTCGGTGAACGAATTGACCGCGGATCAACACCTCGGCGCAGTCTGCGAGTTGGGCGGCGACGCGCAGGTCGTGGGTAATGAGGACAAGCGCGCAGCCTTGGCTGCGCAGCCCGTCGAGTCTTGCGGCGAGTCGGTCAGACGAGGGGCGGTCGAGCCCGGTAAAGGGTTCATCGAGCAGAACAATTTTGGGGTCGTGAACTCGGGCGCGGGCAATCGCGAGACGTTGCGCCATGCCGCGCGAAAACGCGCCAGCTCGCAAGTTGGCGGCCTGGGTGAGTCCTTCTTCTTCGAGCAACTCATCTGCGCGTTCGTCTGCGCGATCGACGCCGTAAAGTTTGGCGGCAAATAAGAGATTCTCGCGCGCACTCAGTTCGGAGTAGAGAAGGGTGGCGTGTCCTACGTAGCCCATCGCCTTTCGGACTTTGCTGGGACGACCGTAGCTGCCGTCACCAACGGCAATCTCGACTTTGCCCTGCGTCGGATGCGAGAGGCCGGCAAGGATGCGGAGGAGCGTTGACTTGCCAGCGCCGTTCGGGCCGAGGATCGCGTGGATCGAGCCTTGTGCGACTGTAAGCTCGACCCCGCGCAGAGCGGCGACTGCGCCGAAGCGCTTTACCAAGCTGCGCGCGACGAGCGCCGCTTCGCTCACTGGCTGGGTTCCGCTTCGCTGCTTTCGTCCGAGACGTTCGTATCCGTGCCGGTGGGGGCCCCGCACTTCGCGCAGAACTGCCAGGCGGCGTCGAGTTGAGTTCCGCATCCGACACAGAACGCGGCAACCCGAGCCGCAGCCGGTTCATTCGTTTCGACGACGGGCTCGGGAAAATCACGCGCCGCTTTCAGGAGCGCGATCCCCCGGTCGCGCAATTCAGCCCGCATCGTTGTGTATTCGGCCTCTTCGATCTTGGAGGTTTCATAGTCGTGCTCTAGGTCGCGGATCGCGTGATAGACGAGTTCTCGCTCGTTGCGAATTCGCGATTGTTCAAATTCGACTACCGACGTTCGCCGGACTCGTACAAGGGGCGCCACAATGAACCAAGCACCGAGGCCCGCGAACAAGCTTGTCGCAAACAGGTTTGAGGTGCGCCCGAGCGAGCCGCTGTCGAGAAGGCCGAGCCCGATCGAAATCACTTCTCCGGGCTCTACCGAAAATGCCTCGCGGTGAAGATAGATACGCGGGCCTTTACGGAACGGTCGTCGTCGATGAAGTCGGTCGGTTTCGATTGCGACGCCGGTGTCTGCGATCAACACGTTGAGCACGTCGACCGCCATCGGGAAGTGGAGCTTGATCTCTGGTTTCTCGTTGGCAACGGCCATGCGATAGCGAAAGCTGATGTTGACGTTGCCAGGTGAAAGTGGACCGGTGATACCCAGGTCACCGTCGGCCGTCCGAAACAAGCCGATACTCTGGGCCTGCTGGGCGTAGCCGAGAAACTCGGATCCATCGGGCAGTTCGAAGGTCAGCAGCGGATCTTCCCGGGTGCCGGCGAGCTGGGCGCCGGGCGCGATGACCAAGTTTATTTCGACGTTGACCTGCAAGAACGTGTCGTCCGCGTCGAGCCAGTAGTCAGTGCGGGGAATAGAAATGGCGCTGCGATCGTCGGACATCGCGGGTAGGGCGATAGAGGCTTGGATTGCAGTGCCCGGTTCGGCTTTGCCAGCGAGGATACTGTGATACAGGCGCTCTTCGAAGACGACGTCCTCGCCACGGGACAAGCCCGCCACCGAAAGCTGGGGACCCGTAGCGGGGTAAAGCAATGTTGCCCGGGTACTGCCGGAATCGAGTTGCCAAATCAGCGACATCTCGTCTTTGCCGGCCGTGTTTTCTTCGCGCTGGGTGGGGACCGAATAGCGAAACCTGAGCTCGAGGCCGCCGGCGTAGACCGGGCCATAGAATTTGAGCTCTTCATCTTCGACCACATAGCCTTCGGCGATCCCAATGAGCGACGTGTCGACCTGCGTGGCTCCCTTGGGCAAACGCGCACGAAACATTGGGCCCGTGGCTTCGCGCATCTCAGGCGGAACGAACACAACTGCTTCACCGCTATTGCTCAGCTGATGGAGTTCTTCGATGCCCAAACTCGCGCCGTTCCATTCAAGGCGCAGCGACGAGTCGCCAACGTTGATACGTGATTTGTCCGAAACCGGATCGTCCACTTCAAGGACCAACGTCAGTTCTGTTTGCCCAGGCTCGAACGCCATCCGCTTGCCATACGGGATCGACTGATAACTCGCACCGACGAGATACGTGATGCCCGCCGCACCCGAGAGTGCTTCGAAGGCGAACCTACCGTTGCCGTCCGCTGCGGTTGTGCGTACACCGGGGCTGCCGTCGGCGGCTAGTGAGTACAGGATCACAGCTGAGCCTTCGGTCTTGCTCGGCCCGGCGGGGTGGCGAAGTTGTCCGTAGATCGCGGCGGCACCGGGTTGAACGTCGGGCATGCGCTGCTCTGCGCCCAAGTCTTCTTGCAGGTTCTGCGCGAAGGCCGCGCTGTCAATCAAGAGCATCGTCGTGACGACGCCCAACAGGATCCAAGGGGCACGCGCGCGCGTATTGCTGTGTCGTCGGCGTCCAGTCACGCTCAAGCCTGCTTGCCTTGCGGGCCGCGTTCGGGATGCGGCCACATGATAGAGATCGACCCTAAGATCGCGATGGCGGCGCCGATCCACAACCAATTGACGAGGGGGTTCCGGTGGACCTTGAACGTTGCCGAACCGTCCGGTTCGACTTCGTTGAGTACGAGATAGAGATCTTCGAGCCACGTCGAGTAAATGGCCGGGATCGAAGACGGCTGCTGTTCGAGCCAGTACAAACGCTTTTGCGGCAACATCGTTGCGACCGGCTCGCCGTCTTCGTAGAGCGCGACCCGAGCGGTGGCTCCGCCGTAGTTTTGTTCGGGGTTGGCGGTTGCAGTCAAGTAGCGAAGCTCAAACTTGTTGACCTTCACCGATTCGCCGGGTTTTAAGTTTTCGAGGCGCTCTTCATTGAACGCAGCACCCGATATGGCGATGAACATCAGCACGATGCCGAGGTGCACGATGTAACCGCCGTAGCGGCGTTGATTGCGTCTCAGCAGGGTGTAGAACGCAACGGGCACCGACTCGCCGCGTTTGCGCACACGCGCGCCAATCGCGCGGTAGTACTCTTGAAAGATCGTCGCGATGACGAACGCGGAAAGCGTCCAACAGCCAAGCGCCCAAACCGTCGCGCCTTCCCAGAAGGTTGCGCCAAGTGCCACACCCACGACAACGCCGAAAGCCGCGGGGCCGATGAACTGCCTTCGCACGCTTGCAATGGTTGCCCGGCGCCACGCGATCAGGGGGCCGACTCCGGTCAAGAACAAGAGAAAGAGCGTCAGCCAACCTTCGAGGGAATTGAAGAAGGCCGGTCCAACCGTTGTGCGTTGTCCGCTCAAGGCTTCCGAAACAACCGGGAGGAGCGTGCCCCAAAACACAACGACCAAGATCGCCATGAATGCCCAGTTGTTCATCAAGAAGCCCGCTTCTCGGGACACCATCGACTCGAGCTTGTTGCTGCTCTTGAGCTGGGGGAGGCGGTACAGAAGCATCCCAAAGTAGAGAACGGCAGTCACGACGACAAAGCTAAAAAAGATCGGTGTAAAGAGTCCGTTGTTCGTGAAGGCGTGCACGGACTGAACAACACCACTTCGTGTCAGGAAGGTGCCAAACACACAAAGCAGATAGGTGAGCCCGATGAGCACGAGGTTCCAGGTCTTCAACATGTCGCGCTTTTCTTGGATCATCACCGAATGCAGGTACGCGGTCCCGGCGATCCAGGGCATCAGTGCTGCGTTTTCAACCGGATCCCAGCCCCAGTACCCGCCCCAACCGAGGATCTCATACGCCCAACGTCCGCCGAGGATCAGGCCGCCACCGAGACACGTCCAAGCAAACAGGGTCCAGCGTCGTGTGGTTTGGAACCAATGGGTCCCGAGTTCGCCCGTGACGAGATTCGCGAAAGCAAACGCGTACGGAACGATGAAACCCGTGAAGCCCGCGTAAAGGACCACGGGGTGAATGGTCATGAGTGGGTGTTGGAGCAGCGGGTTAAGGCCGTTGCCGTCTGACCGAACATCGAGAGGCCCAAGCCGCTCGAACGGTAGCGATACAAAGTTGCACAGACTCGTGAAGAACAGCAGGTTGATGAGCACACACATCACAACCCAGGGCATGAGCGTTCGGTTGCTGTTGCGATTGAGGAAGACCGCGGCGGCACCGTACGCCGAAACCATCCAGCCCCAAAGCAAGAGAGAACCCGCTTGTCCGCCCCACAGCGCAGCGAGCCGAGAGGGCAAGGTCATTGCCCGAGACGAGTGCGCCGCGACGTAGGAAAGACTGAAGTCGTGGTTCGCAAGTGCGTAAAAGAGCGCGGCCATCGAAACGGTGATTGCAAAGAAAACGACGTAGAGGGAACGTTCTGCGACCTGGGTCCATTCGTCCTTGCGGTTGAATCCGGCAGCTGCGCTCATCCCAGTGCCGATGATCGCGATCAGCCAGGCAAAGGTCAGTGCTTGTTGGCCGATGTCTGCCATTTGGGGCTCCAGGGGGTGTTACCAGGAAAGGTTCGCGTCTATCTGGCCGCATCAAGCGGTAACGATTGCGGCTGTCGAGGTTCACGGCTCGTCCGACGCGTGTCGAAGAGCCGCTGTTGCAAGGGACCCGGGGTGCGCGTGACGTGGTCTAAAGACTCGTCGCATCCCCTTGTGGAATACTTGCTGTGACTTCGGCGTTTGCTTCGAACTTTGAAGGACACTTCGCGAGAACGTTGTTGGCCAGGAAGACTTGGTCTGAGCCGCTGCTTGTGAGCGTGCCCTCAACCACGACGTCCGCACCGTCTTGAAACAGGTCCGGTGTTTCGAGCCCCTGGAATTTGACGAAGAGGGTGGACGCCGCTGCGCCGCTCTTGTGGGGAGGGTCGTTCTGCACCTTGAACGTCACGTGCTTGGCTTGAAGGTTGCGGTCAATGCTGCCGATCGCGACGTAGCCGTGCACCCGGAGAGACTTCCCCGACATGGCTTCCGAGTCGGAGGAAGTCGCGAGGAATTCGTCGAGGGTCTGAAAGTATTGGAATGTGCTCGGGACTTCGAGATTCGTATAGCCGTACCAGCCCAGCAGGCTGAATATGAGGGTCGCGCCGAGTGCGAGTTGAATGCCTTTGGTCATTGTATTTTCTCGTGTTTCTTTCGGTTCTGATGGGCGCGCCAAATCGTAGGGACTTTTTCGATGCGTCGAGATCATCCGGGTCAACGAAGCAGCAAACCGTGCTCGGCGTAGTTCGAGACAAGCCTTCGATCAATGCTTGCAATCCGCCTTCAACCCGCTTTCAAGGGATGTTTTGAATCCCCCTTGGCACCGAGGTCTGATCGCCACGAGCCTACCATTTCGGGTTGGCGTTGTCAAAGAGACGCGGTGAGAATTGTTATTCAATTTCAGCATGTTGCGAGAGATTCCACCTTGACATCGCGAAGCCAACTCCGTTAACTCGCCCCCATGGCCGACCCCGCCCCACATCCATTCGCGAGCCGCACCGACATGCTCGAACCGTTTCTCGCAATGGAGGTGATGGAGCGTGCGTTTGTGATGGAGCACGCGGGTATTTCCGTGTCTCATCTCGAAATTGGAGAGCCGGATTTCGCAGTGCCGGAAGCCGCCATGTCGGCTTGCGCTCGGGCCCTGCGCGACGGCGAAACCCACTACAGCGACAGCCGCGGTTTGATCGAATTGCGCACTGCCATCGCCAACGACGTCGAGACGCGTTTTCAAGTATCGGTAGATCCGGATCGCGTGATGGTGACGAGCGGCACATCTCCCGCCATGCTGCTGGTGTTTTCGCTGCTGATCGAGCAAGGAGACGAGATCGTTCTCGGTGCGCCTTGCTACCCCTGCTATCCCAACTTCATCCGCTACTGCGGAGGCGTACCCGTTTTCGTCGAGAC
>JASDVE010000059.1:0-8081 GCA_041891195.1 Myxococcota bacterium
CCGCAGAGCTTTCCGAAGGAGGCTCGAGCTACCTCCGTCTCGCAGAGGTTCATATTCAGCGCGAGCGCTGGGAAGAAGCGAGCGAAGCATTGGCGAAGGCACTAGAAAAGGGTGATCTACCGAGCCCAGGTCAGGCCGAACTTTTGATGGGCATTTCGTACTACAGCCGAAAGCTTCCCGCGGACGCAATGCGCTGGTTCAACAAGGCATTGAAGTTCCCGGAGACGAAGGCCGAGGCCACAACTTGGCTAAGCCACATCGAGCGTGAGCTGCAGGCTGACGCCGAAGCCTGATCCGCCCCGCCCGCCGGCACACCACAAAGTTGCGGTTTTTTTGGGGTGAAGCGCCGCGGCCTCATGAAGCCGTGGTGAGGGTGTTTTGAACTAGTGCGACCGGGTTTCTGGTCGTGCCATGCCGCCCGTGAGTCGCGCCGCTTCGGCGTTGCTGAAAACCGCCAGTCGGGCGACTGCTTGAGTACGATCTTGATCCGTCATGGCTCGGGTTGCTACAGCGACGATGCCTCGGGAAAGCGCGTCAGTGGGTGCGAGAGCGTTTAACCTATTGCCAGCAAGACGAGCACGGCCCCAATCGTTTGTTCGCAGCAGAGACCACGTTAAGCGGCGTTGAGCAACTACTGCGTGGGGAATCTGCTCGAGTCTCTCCATGTCGATCGCGATCGCACGATCATAGACGCCGAGTGCCGCGTAAATCTCTGCGAGCATATTGAGCGCGCGGGATCGCTTCGAGGACGATCGGTCGTTTACCCAGTCAATTATTTTATCGAAATACGTGGGTACGAGGCCGTGGGCGATCGCCCATTCGGGGTGCGCGTCAATGACCGTAGCGGGCTCGAAACCACGTGCGGCGTCGAAGGGTAGACCTGCGGCACGATAGTAGGACGCGACGTTTTCTAGGTTGGCGCGTCCTGTTTGTGTGTCTCGCACGTACACGGCTGAACTCAAGTTGCGAAATATTTGGATCCAGCCGGGTGCACCTTCGAGGTGAGCTGTTGTGTGAAACCAAGGCCGTGTCGGGTTGCCTTGTCGTGGCAAGCGGATGCCCATAAAAACTTCCACGTTTTGGCGATCTAGAAGTTCAAGAAAAGTTTCGCCGTCGCGCGCGCCGCGGCGCTCGCGAATTGGAAGATTCGAGTCGATCGCATCTCGGGTCACATTCAGGCTGCCATTGACGAAGGTCTTCAGTTCGGGCGCAAGCCAATAGCCGAGAAACCCGCCCATATAATATTCCGCGAAGAGGTTTCCCTGCAGCCCTGCGTCGCGCAAAAACCAGACCGTATGTGCGTGATACTTCTGACTGGGAAACCCGAGACTGTAGTCGCTCCATGAACGCGGTAACGCTCGCGAAACAGAGGGCCAGCTTCCGATCGTGGTATTCGCGGCCACGAGAACCACGAGCGCGGTGGCCAAGGCAATGCGCATGGCGGAGCCGCGGCGGTTCGCCATCGGTTGACGAGTTCGCGTCGACGTTGCAATGAACAGCAACGGGAAGACCGCCATCCAAACAAAGCGAACCGCAAACAGCATCGCGGCAATCGAGAGAGCCGAAAGGCCTAGTTCAACGAAGTTGAAGCCGGCTTCGCTGCGAGACCTATAGGCGGCACGAATTGTTTGCCCCGCTGCGGCCGCGCATCCCAAGAGCAATCCCCAGACAAGTATCCACACGATTGGATTCACTGCTGCGCCAACGATTGGAATCGAAAATAAATCGATCGATGACCATTCGTCACCAACGCGCGCAAGCGATGGTGTCTCGTCTCCGGCAATCACGTAGGCGAAGTGCGGTTCGAACCCAGCGGGGTTGATGCATGTCGCCAGCGAGCCCAAAATAAACGCCGCGGCAAGACGTCGAATGCGCGTCGAATAGAATTGTCTTTCCTCTTTCGGCTTGAGTGCTTCGCCCATGAGGACCCCGGCGAGACCGATACCCACAATCGCCGGACCCAACACGAATGCTGCGTGAACGTTCGCCCAAACACCGAGCAGTATGGTGGTGTACGCAACCTGTCGCATCGACGGCACACGCGAACGCGAGAACAGCCACTGATAAAGAAGCAGTGCAGCCAGGATCGTAAAGAGATGCGGACGCAACTGAATCAGCCGATAGGTGGCCAGGCAAATGAAGACGATGGTGCCTGTGCTTGCGATCGTGATAGACCGTGAGGCCTTTGCGAGCAGAGACCAAAACACCCCGAGGATTCCCAGGACGAGCAGAACATGGCTGATCCGCAAAGCGGTGAAGCCGCCCATGCGATCGAGTCCGTACAATACGACGTCCGCGAGCCAGGCCGCGGGGGCGGGGGGCGTAGGGGCGGCATAGAGCAAAGGGTCGGCGCTGAGGTTCGGACCTTGCTGTGCGTAGGCCTTGCCGTGAGCGAGGTGCCACCACGTGTCGTCGGTAAACAGCGGTTGCCCTACCGCTGCGACCAACATCGAAGTCAGTACGACCAAGCTTGCGACGTTTACGAAACTAGCCAGTCTGCCCATGCGGATTCCTGGCGGGAGGTGGTTTTGCGAGATCGCTCGGGTTTACAGCGGTTGCTTCGCCAGGTGCCCGCCTCTTTATTCGGGTGCGAAACGGACGCGAATTCCGATTGCCGTGCGATATGCGTACGGCTTGAGTTCGAACCTGAATGTTGCTTCTTCGTCGAATGAGTTCTTATCTTTTAATTTGACTTTGAGGTCGCCCATAAACTTATATACGCGAACGTTGGCGAACATCGAAACCAGCAGCGGGCCGCTGCGGCGGGTGTCCATTTCCAGCTCCATGCCGGCGCCCATGCCGTGATAGCGTTTCGTTTTTGACGCCGTCAGAATAATGAGCCTATGGTCGTCAAACGTGCGCGGGTCTACGGTGATCGCGGTGGCGCGCTTGATTAAGCCGGACACTTCGATTTCTTGCGTCAGGTATTCGAACGACGGCTTGACTCGAATGCGTCTTCCCCAGAGGTCCGCTGTAAACGCGATGCCTGCGCCGCCGGCGAATTGCCAGAGTTGAAGCCTGGATTTGAGAGTGCCGCCTTGACCACGAATAACCTGCTCGGAGTTGCCCGGACGTTGCTGAGGCGAGAACCCCACCTGGAAATCTTCAACGTCACCGTTCTTCGCGGTGCGGAACGTGTGAGGAAAAGATGCGATGACTTCACCGTGCACATACATCCGCGGGCGTGTGGGAATGTAGGGAATGCCAGGTGACATGAACTCAAGCGAGAGACTCGAGACCGGAGCAAATGGACGGCTGTTACCGGATGCAGACTGACGAATACGCCTGCTCGCAGGTGCCACTGGAACCCATGCGGGATCCTTGATTCCACCAGTCAGAAAACCGGCCGTCGTTTCTTGAATCATGAGTCCCATGTCGATCGAGACTGCCGGAACCCACCGGTCGAGTTCATCGACCGCCTCAGCGATTTGCTCTGGACCGTTCGGTTCGTCGTTGGCTGTAATCGGAGCGGCTACGACTAAGGCTTGAACTACTACAAACAGCGCCGTTGTGGCTCGAAGTCTCTTGACGGAAAATCGCATCGGGGCGAGGATGGCTGCTGCGGTACGACATTGCAAGAGCAAGGAGAACGTTGTGAGTTTAGTTGGTTTACACTGATCATGAGCAGCGAGGGTGATCGTTGGAAAACCACGAGCGAATGACCTTCATCGCCACTCTTTCCGGGAACCATTCCGAAAACACGATCGATGATCAGATCAAGAGATCTGACGCTCAATGAAAAGACCGGTTGTTACAATGCCACTGTCGCGAACACGCGACCGACACAATTGACCGGCGTAGTCGATCAGCACAACGTATCGTGCTGGGGCAGAACAGAGGGGCGATGGCGTCCTGGGGAAAACGTGCCGACAATTCACCGAATCAAACTTTACGAGCATGGACGAACTTCGCTTTTGAAAGCGACGCCGTTCGGCGCTGGGAGTGTAATGACTGGCCGCGCACTGGTGACGGCGGTGACACTCATTTTTATCTTCTTCGTTGGCGCGGCGGGGGCGCAAGATGCTGCGCCGATTGTGACGGACTCTCCCGCCGAACCCGTCGCTGCGCCAGTCACTGTCGAAGAAGCCAGTGCATCCGTAATCGCAGACGCGCCGACGACCGTTGCCGCCCCCAAAGCGACTGCACCGGTCGTTGAAGAGGAAGTGCCGACCGGGCCACCGCCGGGCGTCGAGGTCATGCAAGTGAAGGGGCGGGCGGTGAGCGGGATCGAGACCGACGTTCCCGAATCGATCACTCAGTTTGATTCAGACACGATCGCAGCACTCGGCGCAGGAAGCATCGCTGACCTTGCGAAGGTGACACCCAACGTCGAAATCCGAAGTGCCGGTGCAACAACGGCCGTTTTCTTTATTCGTGGTGTTGGTCTTTCAGACTTTAGTTCCAACGCTGCGGGCGCGGTGGCGGTGTACCAGGACAACGTTCCGTTGAACACGCCGGCGCTTCAGGTTGGGCAGCTTTACGACGTACTGACTGTGGATGTAAAGAGTGGACCGCAAGGCAGCGGCTTGTATCGCAATGCCTCAGCCGGCGCGATCATGACGTACACGCGGAAGCCGGAAGCCGAATATACGGCAAAGCTCACGTCGAGCACCGGGACGGTCTGGAGCCCAGATGCAATCGATGCATTCATGCGAGACACTTCGGGATACGTCAACATTCCGTTGATTGATGGCACGTTGGCGTCGCGCATGGCCTTTCGAATCACTCGCAACGACCCGTTTATGAGGAACGGATGTGGGAATGCGCCGGCATTCGAAGATCGAGCCTTTAGGCAGATAGGGCAGTCAAGTAAGCAAGTTTCAGTATGCGGGGAGGGCTCCATCTCGACGTTCGAGACGTCTCGTGTCCCGCCCGGTCTAAAGAGCAAGGTTGGCGACAAGAACGTGTGGGATGCGCGAGGTGGCCTCCGCTTTACACCTCCTGGTACTGACATGGACTGGTGGTTGAGCATCCACGGTGGACGTCTCGACCAGGATTCAACCCTTGGCCAAACCATGGGCACAGGCAACATCAACGGTACGTTCGGCGACATCACGCGTACTGGGTACATCGAGCCCGATCAGTTCGAAGAGTTCCAAGAGATCAAATTCAATTTCGCAAATGTCGATTCGGAAGAAGAGTTCCTGGCCATTGAAGATGCACCTTTCAAATTGGACGCGACTACCCGGGCGCGGGCAGAACTTGGTAAGCGGCTCGCGGAGACGCGTCCCCTTGACCGACGGCCCTATCGCGGTGACTACAACAAGGTAGGCCGGACGACTCGCGACACGTTCGGCGGGTTCTTGCGTGGTGAGATGCCCGTCAGCGATAGGATCGACTTGACTACGATCACGGCCTACGAATCGTACGAACGATTTCGAGACTCAGATCCAGACTTCACCCCCGATGTCCTCTTCGAAACGCTGACCGAAGATGATTCTCAGCAGTTCACTCAAGACGTGAAGTTCGACGGAAAGGCGGCAGAGGGCGCGATTCGCTGGAGCACGGGCGCGGCCTTTATTCAGGAAGAACTCAATAACCTGTCTCTCCTCGACGTCGACGCTGTTTTCGGCAACTCGATCCGCCGTGAATTTAAGCAAGAGACGACGGCAGTCATGATCTACACCGAGGCGGCTTTCGACTTCCTCGAAGACTTTACCCTTGAGATCGGCGTGCGTTACAACTATGAGACCAAGAGTTTCCGGATCGGCGAGTTTACCGCCTTTAGTCTTTCTGATGGTTTAAGATTTAACGAAGCGTCGAAGACTTGGCGTGAACCGACCGGCAAGGTCTCTCTGACGTATCATATCAACGACACGACCCAGATGTACATCAAGTACAGCCGAGGTTATAAGGTTGGTCACTTCAACTCCAACAACCGTAGCGAGGCCTCTTCTCCGGCGCGGGCCGAGTTTATCGATGCGTTCGAATGGGGATACAAGGGTGGCTGGTGGGACGGGCGCGTGCAGTCCCGAGGTGCGTTCTTCTATTACCGCTACAGCGACTATCAAGTGTTCGTTTTTCAGGACAACCCCGGCAATAATCCCCCGACACTTGTGATCCGAAATGCCGAGGCGGTGGAGCAGTATGGTCTCGAAGTAAGCCTGAATATCGAACCCCTGAAAGATTTCGTCCCAGACGAGATCGACGACCTTAAGATGATTTTTCGTTTTGGCTGGATCGAAAGCCAGTTTCTCAAGTTCACAAACGTCGTATTTCGAAACAATGCGCTTGGCCAAAGCTTTCCGCTCGCGATCGACTATGCAGGGAATCAGCTGATTAACTCACCTCAGTTCAAGGTGAGTGCCACCTTCGAATGGCCGTTTGACCTTGGGGAGTTTGGAACCTTGAAGCCGCGATACGACGTTGAGTGGTCGGACGATATCTTCTTCGACCCGAACGAAGGGCGCGGGTCGTTAGACATCGATGGCGAACCCATTCAGCCGAAGTACGCACTTGGACAAAAGGCTTGGTGGATTCACAATATTCGTCTGAGCTACGTGACCCCGGTAGGCAACGTTGAGGTATCCGGTTGGGTCCGAAACATCTTGGATCAGCGCGTGAAGACTTACGCGTTTGACGCGTCATTTTTCGGTCAAGCCGTGATCAACTTCGTCGGCCAACCGCGGACCGCGGGTGCGGACGTCACGATTACTTGGTGATAAGACCTGATCGCGAGTCTTCGACTTGACCGGTTGCAACCAAGTCGACCCAGCCAAACTGAGCGAGAGCCCAGTAAGCATTCAGCGAGCGTTCCGAAACAAAACGCGCCTCGTTTTACGGAATCTTGTATCCGAGTGCGCGCAATTGGTTGAGCTGCATCTCGTCCATTTCGATCGTCTCGGTACCGGTACCCCACGGTGGCGTCTGCGTTAGGTAATGATCGATTTCGGCCTTGAGCTTCGCCGCGATGTCCGGCCGGGCTTCGATGATGTTTCGGAGCTCGGCTGCGTCACTTCCAGCATCGAAAAGTTGATCGCCTTCATTCTCTTGATCTGCCACCGGGGCGGTCACGTAGCGGTAGGTGCCTTGGGCGATCGAAACGGTTGCGGAGGGCTCTTTATCGCGCTGGCCCCAGTTTGCGTCTAGGTGTGCGAATGCAGGTCCGTCGCTTCGTTCCGTAAACTCTTCGCCTCGTGCTGCGGCGAGTATTTCGGGCTTTCGCGATATCCCGTCCACGCCTTCCATCGCCGGCAGTCCCATCAGGTCGAGCAGCGTCGGCCAGATATCAATGTTGGACGTCCGCTGGCTGAGTACCAAACCAGGCTCGATGCGGAACGGAAAGCTCAGAATAAATGGAACTTCGGTTGTCTCTTTGAAGACCCTGCGTGCATGGCCCTCGAGACCGCGCTCGGAAAAGGCTTCCCCATGATCCGAGCCGATCGCAATGATCGTGTTTTCGAGGTGTCCGTTGCGACGCAGTTTGTTGAGCAGTTCTTTGATGATGATGTTTTCGCGCAAGATCGAATTGTCGTAGACGTCGGAATAGCTGGTGCCGAACTTTGCCGAGTCGTCGTCATATAGATATTCATGTAGGTCCATTAGGTGGACGTACAGGAACCAACGTTCATCGCCATACACCCGAGTAAATTCGACGGCGGACGGGATAATCGAAACGTCGGTGCTGCGGTTCTTCATGGTGGGGTTTTCGTAACGTACGGAAGCGGGAATGCTGCCGCCGTTTGTCTTCGTATAAATATCGAACCCCTGATCGAAACCGAAATAGCCTTCGACCCAACCGTTGCGATACAAACCCACTGTCTGGAACCCGGCATCCTGCATGATTTCGGCGGGTAGTTTCGCCTCTTGCGAAAGCCTTTGGTCGAAACGTGTTACGCCGGAGCGTGAAGGGTTCAGTCCCGTCCACATCGATGCCATAGAACACTTGGTCCAGGACGACTGCGCCAGGTGGCGACTAAAGCGCACACCGCGCTCGGCGAGTTGGTCAAATGTCGGGCTTGTGTCGCGTTCGTAGCCGTAACTGCCCATGCGGTCGGAGCGGAGCGTGTCGATGAGAATGAACAGTACGTTCACGTCGTCTCGCTCCGCGAGGCGCTCGATGTCCTCCGCGGTTCCAATTG
>JASDVE010000060.1:0-8047 GCA_041891195.1 Myxococcota bacterium
CTCCACCGCTCTCCTTCTGGGCTTCGTCCTAACCGGCCTTGCGCGGGTGGCACGTATGCTCAATCGCTACTCACACATCTGTCTGCACTATCCTACGCATCGACGTAAACGGCCAACGCCTCGCGAGAGCGCTCAGCTCCGAGCCGTTCGTCATCCCGCGACTAAGTGATGCAACCTTGACTCTCGTTGCAACAACAAACTTGATCGACGTTCTCCGACAAGCCATCGCGCTCCCCGACGCCGGCGCCCGGTGCAACTACGTGTTGTCTGGGCGTGTCTTTCTGGATCGCTTGATGGGTTGGTTGAGCTTTACGCGGGAAGGCGGCTTGATACCGGAAAGCATGACGACGCCCTGAGCGGAGCCCCGCGAGTTCCGCTTGACGCTTAGCCCTGAAGCCCGGCGAAGAACACGCGCACAAAACTTTGAACCCTTTTCTCAACTGTCGCTACGTCGGGGGCCCCCTGCTTCAGACCCGCGGACCCGAGATGAAGCAACTCGGCGGTAGCCGGTGCGGTGAGTCCTGCCGCTTTGAGATCGACCTCTCCAGCCCGCACTGCTGCGCTCAACGCCGTGGTCAGCATTGCAACAAAATGCTCGGACGAGGCGAGAACAAGATCCCCGCAGAGGCGATTGTTTTCGTCGTAGATCTCGCTGCCGTGTGCGGACTGCGCGACGACCTCTAAAAACGGGGCGATCCTGGCGAGCAGTGCCGACGAGACCCGCGACGCAAGGTCGAGATCGACGGATGCGTCGCCCTTCAAGTAGCTCTCGGCGTCTGCCCGCGACTGCTCGTGAAGTTGCGCCGAGAGGCAGCGGAAAATCTCTTCCTTGTTTTCGAAGTTCCCGTAGAGCGAAGCCCGAGACACGCCCGTCTCCTTCGCGATGTCCTCCATTGAGGTTCGCCTGAAGCCGTAGCGGCTGAACTGGACTTGCGCGGCCGACAAAATTGACTCGCGCTTGAGATCGGGCGGATTGGGCACCTATACATATTGACAATTGAATCGCACATTGTCAATCTGTCGCTCTCGCGCAGGCGCCCGCCCCTCAACAAATTGAGACGCGCGAAAGAAGGCCCGTCCGGGGTCGCTTAAGGAGTGGATTCGCAATGGCAGTACTGACAATTAACGGCGTAAAGCGGGAGATCGACGTCGATCCATCCACGCCTCTGCTCTGGGCGATTCGAGAACAGCTCGGGCTCACGGGCACGAAGTTTGGATGCGGCATCGCCCAGTGCGGCGCATGCACCATCCGCCTGAACGGCAACGCGATCCGCTCCTGCGTGACCCCGGTTGCGGCGGCCGATGGCCAAGACATTCAAACCGTCGAGGGACTCGCGTCCGATGACGGCACGCTTCATCGCCTCCAAACCGCTTGGATCAAGCATCAGGTTCCGCAGTGTGGTTACTGCCAGTCTGGTCAACTCATGTCCGCGGCCGCCCTTCTTGAGAGCAACCCGACCCCGTCCGATGACGACATCGACAAGGCGATGGACGGCAACATCTGCCGTTGCGGGATGTACGGTCGAATCAAAGCCGCAATCAAGACCGCAGCCGAGGCCGGCTCCGGCAACGCAATCGACGACGCAATCAACGAAGGAGACGACCGATGAGTAAGTGGACTCGACGCGCGTTTCTCACGACCGGTGTCCTTGTAGGCGGCGGGATCATCGTCGGTGTTGCGATTCGTCCGGGCAACCGCACCGGCAAGTTGTCACCGCACGTGACAGCCGACGGAGAAACCCTGGTTCATACGTGGGTGAAGCTCGACAGCAACAACGTCGTCACAGCCATTATTCCGCACTCAGAAATGGGCCAAGGGGCCGGGACCGCGCTCACCCAGATGCTCGCCGATGAGCTCGATGCCGATTGGAGCCTCGTCAAATTCGAAGAGGCCCCGGCGATTCGCGAGTTCGCCAACTACCCACTCGGCAAAGGGATGCTGCTCGCCGGCGTCGACATGCCCGAATTCGTGGTCCCCACGGTGGATGGCGTCCTGCTCAAAACGGCTCAAGCACTTGATCTACAGATGACGGGCGGCAGCCTGAGTGTCCGCACGACCGGCGCTTACGGCATGCGGGTCGCCGGTGCCGCGGTGAAAGAGATGCTGCGAAGCGCGGCAGCCGAGGCCTGGGACGTCCCGATTGGCGAAATCGTCGCACGCGACAGCCAGTTGAGTCACAAGGCCAGTGGTCGGTCCGAACCCTATGCTGCGTTCGCGCAAACCGCAGCAGAGATGACACCCCCTGCGTCACCGAAGCTGAAGACGCAAGACGAGTTCAAGATCATGGGTCGTCACGTTGAACGACATGACATCCCAAGCAAGGTCGATGGAACCGCGATCTTCGCGCTTGACGTGCGGATCCCCAACATGCTTTATGCCACCGTGAGACGCGCGCCCGCGTTTGGCGGTGGGATCGCAAAGATCGATGACAGCAAAACGCGCGCGATCAAAGGTGTGGTGGACGTTGTCCAACTGCCACCCGCCGAGGTCGGCGCCGTGGTTGGTGGCTTCTCCTCCGCTGAATCTGTCGCGGTTGTTGCGGAGGGCTTCTGGTCGGCGAAGCAGGGCCTTGACGCACTCGACATCGATTGGCTCGGCACCGCGAACGATGCAGTATCGAGCGACACGATCTTCGAGCAATTCGATCGAGACATCAGCGCCGTGGTCGATCGCGAGGCCGATGTGGCAGAGGGTGACGTCGAAGCCGCCATGGCAAATGCCGCCCAAGTCATAGAGGCCGACTACCAAGTCCCTTTTTTGGCCCACACGTGCATGGAGCCGCTGAATGCCACCGCGGCCGTCAAGGACGGCCACTGCGAAGTCTGGGTCGGCTGCCAGAGTCCGTTGGGTTTCCGGCAAGCGATCGCCGACGCTCTGGGCTTTGACGTCGAAAACGTGACGCTGCACAACCTCCTCATGGGAGGCGGCTTCGGTCGAAAGTCTCGAGCCGACTACGCGATACAAGCAGCCCTGCTGTCCGCAAATGTAGGCCGCCCAGTGCAACTAATTTGGACCCGCGAAGAGGACGTCCGGCAAGACTTCTACCGACCGGCAGTTCAAAGCCGCTTCCGCGCGGCACTCGACAAGGACGGCAACCTCACCGCTTGGGAAAACACTTACGTGAACAAGCATGAGCCCGTGGACGCTCCACTCATTCCCTATTCCGTCGCAGCCCGCGACATTGGCCATGTCAGCAGCCCCACCCACATCCCCTTCGGTGCATGGCGGAGCGTCGACCATTCGCAGCACGGCTTCTTCACCGAGTCTTTCATCGACGAAGTGGCAGTTGCCGCCGAGCAAGACCCGTACGAATACCGCGCTGCACGACTCCAACACCACCCGCGACAACTCGCCGTTCTCAAAAAAGCCGCCGAAGCTGCCGAATGGAAACGCCCGTTAGCCAAAGGCAGAGGACGCGGAATTTCGCTGCAAGAGTCCTTCGGAACAATCGTCGCCCAAGTGGTCGAGGTCACTGTCGTCGACGGGCAGACCCAAGTGGACCGAGTCGTTGCCGCGGTGGATCCAGGCTTCGCGGTATCGCCCGACGGCCTCACCGCGCAGATCGAGTCGGCCGTAGTTTACGGTCTAACCGCGGCGCTCTACGGCGAAATCACGATCGAAAAGGGTGCAGTCAAGCAAGGCAACTTCAATGACTACGAAGCGCTTCGCATGTCAGCAGCGCCGAAGATCGAAACGCACATCATCACTAGCGACAACCCTATGGGCGGCGCAGGGGAACCCGGCACGCCCGGCATCGCGCCTGCCCTCGCCAACGCGATCTACGACGCCACGGGGTCCAGGGTCCGCAGACTGCCGGTCAACGTCATCGACCTGCAATACCGGTTCGAAGAAATCGCGCAGAGGAGAAACAAGCCCCCGATTCGCCCAACGGTCGGATCAGAGGCGTCCGATGGCGGGACGAATTCAAGCGTTTTCGCGGGAAGGTTTTGCCACGGGTTCTCGCAATCGCGGGGATAATCCGGGGAGACGACGAAGGAAAAGCACTTCAAGCTGCGTGTCCGGGCCATCGCGCAAGGTGGAGTCCCGGTTCGGAGCTGAGGGGGCAGCGATGCGGGTTCCGCATGGCAAGCCTCGGGCTGAGGCTGACTCGCCCCCGGAACGGACAGGCGTCCTCCCGACCCATTTACCCGGAGCCCTGCGATCGATGATCAAACAGGAGTCCCCACGCGCGTTTCCTTTATACGCGGCGGCAAATCGCCCATGACGCCCTAAACTCGGCGGGAATGGGGACTGCGACTACGACGCCGAACAAAGTCGGACGAACGGGCTTCGGCGTCGCCCTCGTCGTGCTCACCGCTTTCTCGTGGCTCAACAGTTCAACCCCCTCGTTCCATCCCGTCTACGCCCCGCTCAAGCTGTTGATCGGCCTCGTGCATTTCGTCGTGATCGGCACCGCCCTGCGCCGCTTGCTCCAGCTGCAGCGGCCCACCGTCCTGGCCACGGCGCACGATGCGCTGCTTGGACAGATCGCGTGTATCACATACGTCTACGCGCGCTCGGCGCTCGCCAACCTGCTTTCGCTTCCCGGCATTTCGACGACAGAATTTTTTGCCGTAGAAGCGCTGCTGATCTGGCTGGCCTTCAAGCCCAACGTGTCTGAACAGCAAACCCAGCCGTGGACGTTGGGCACGATGAGTTCGGCGTCCATCGTCCACTTGCTATGGCTCGGCTGGCTGTTTGCGATCGCCGCCCTCAAGCTCGACCTCCACTACACCCCATCGTCTGACCCCGACACCCACGCCTTCGACGCCAAGGTTTTCCTAGAGCACGGCCGCATCTACTACGACCGGCTCCCGAACTCCGATTCATGGATGATCTACCCAAGCGCATTCGGGGTCATGAACTTCGTCCTCGCAAAACTCTCGGGCTTGCACCCGGTACAGGTCGTCAACATCTCGGTCTACTTTCAGCTGGCGCTCTTCGCGGGCGCGAGCTTTTCGGTGATCGCAAGTCTGATCAACCGGCGCGAAACCGTCGTGGCCCTTGCCGTCCTGCATTTCGCGTCGTGCTACCTGATCTTCAACGCGGTGTTCGTCGAGCGGCGCATGTATCTGCCCGGCACGCCCCGCCTCGCCCACACGGCATTGCTCATCTTCCCCTTGCTCTTTGCCATCCAGCATCGGAAGGCGATCCATCGGCGCGGCCTCCTCTTTTGCCTTCCATTCGCGGCCGTTCTCGTGGGTTTATGCATGAACCCGAGCCATGCTCCGGCCGCACTCCTCTTCGGTGTGCTGGCTTTTGCTGCGGTGAAGTTATTTGCAGAATCGAGCCCACCTCAGCCCACCGCGCGGCCGCGTTCATGGGCCCAGCAACTTGCGGCAGCCACCGTCCTTGTCCTGATGTTTATCGGAAGCGACCCCTTCTATCGCAACCTCGTGGAGCAGCAGATGGCTCCGGCTGAGGATCGCGAACTCGCAACGGACCTCACCGGCGGGGCCTTTGGCGAATCCATCGACTTCGCGGCCCTGCTCCCGCGAGCGCTTCCAAAAGTGTGGAGTGCGATCATCGAACCGTCCAAGACTTCAACGAACACGTCATCGCCCCGAACTGTCCTGCTGCTGGCCCTTGTCGTCGGCATGGTTGTCACCTTCGCAAGCATGCGCTTTGCAAAAGGCCGGTTCCCCAGTGAAGCGAACGCGCTCTTCCGTTTTTCAGTTTGCGCGGTCGTCGCTTTGGCCGTGCATGCGCTCTGGTCGGAAACAACGCCACAGTTCGGTCAGGCTAACGTTTTGCAGACGGAGCTTTTAACTCGCTACACCCACGGACTTCAAAGACAGATCAACTTGCTGTTCTTTAGTATCGCGCCCGCCACCCTGGTTGGGCTCGTGCTTGCCAGCGTATCGACCTGGCGCACCCCCGAAACGGCGCGGAGTCCATGGATCGATCACGGCACAACGATCGCGTTCGCTGCGCTTTGTATTCCGCTTGCCTACACCGCCCTGCAAACCCATCAAACGACCCACATCGACGCGCTGCGAAGGTCACCGCTCGGGGAGGTCTATGCATCTGACGTCGAGTTTGCCCAAAGGGTCGAGGCCGAGGTCGGCAACGACGAGCGCGTCTTGTTGCCGGGACGCTCGCACCGGACGCGACACGAGCACTGGATCCTCACGAGTCACGCGGGGCGCGCGATGCCGTTGTACAGCAATGTCAAAACCAGCTTCTTCTTTGGACTCGACGGTTGGGCGTTTACGGCCGGAGCCTACGAGGCCCACGTTGCCTTTCCCCATTTCGACCCCGTTTGGCTTCGCACACAAAAGGTTTTATGGCTTGTCGAAAGCGGCAACTTTCCGCCTCCAATCCTCAAGGCCTTTTACGAGCGCAGGTTTGGAAACGATCACGCAGTGCTGTGGCGGTTGCGCGAATAGACGTCCGGTTCAAGAAGCTGGGCGGCCCTTGGCAGACTTGAAGTCTGCGCGCTCATACAAGAACCACGGAAACCCGGAGTACGGAGTCGCGGGATACGTATTGACGAGCAAATAGGTTGTCGCGCCGACTTTGATCGAATCCCGGGGAACTTTGGCGCGATTGTACGCGTGGGCGATGTACCAGTGAGCCCGTACCGCGGCCTGTTCGCTCTTTCTCACATACGCGATCTGTTTGTCGGTTTCGAGGTGGCCGGCGTTGTAATAGATGAGCGTCCCATTCTCAAGGTCGTGGTCACTCGCAACGGTGACGACGTCTTCAAGCGAGTGGTCAGCAGCGTCTTGAAGCGCTTGTCGATAGCCGCCCCGCCCCGTCTCGAGAAGTTCGGCCGTGAGTTGGCTGTTGCCGACGACCGCGAGCGTCAGCACCGAGACTGCGACAACAGCGCCAACACGACCGCTGCGAATCAGATCGGCAAACGTGTAAGCGAGGAGTACCAACGCGAACACAAAAGAAACCAGGAAGTAGCGAACCATGATCGCAACCGGCCCGACGAATAATTGTGGGATGCCGTAGAGCATCGGCGCGCTCACCAGAATGGCGACAAAGAAAACCCACTCGCGGCTCCCGGTGCGCGCGATGCGAACGATCGAGACCGCCATCACCGCAAGCACAACGGAGGCGACCGCCCAGTTCGGCGCAAAGCCGGCGGGCATCCTTAGGGTGTGCGCAATTGCGTCGGCAAGCACGGCGGCAAAGGGGTCCGGCGGAACGAACAAGTACGGGATCTTCGAGATGTCGATCCAGTAGAGCAACCCAAGAAAGACGAGCGGCAACGCGTGATAACGAAGCAACCGCAGAAACCAGTCAACCAGGCGCGTGCCCGGCCGCATCAGCTCGGCCATGGTCCAGAGACCGATCGCAATGACCTGACGCATGGCTGCAAAAGCGGCGAGGGCAAAGAACGTGACTGCCGCATAGCCCCGTCCCTCTGACGAATACAGAATCAAGAGGAACGAAGACCCCAAGAGCGCTGCGGCAATCAACCCTTCGAGACGGCCCCGCTTTTCGGCAAGACTTGCACCGAGTGCAACCGTTGCCGTCCCAAACACAATCGACGGAACGCGGTACACCCACGCGTGCGGTGAGTTGCCGACCCAGTACCAGTAAAAAGAATTGAGATAGTGGTTGTTGTCGTGGTGCATCACCATGATGTCCAACGGCGATTGCAATCCTCGCAGCAACCACCAGGTCCAGACCTCGTCGAACCAGAGGTCGCCCTGACTCGCGAGTGTCCGAACGCACGCGGCAGCCAACAGGATCGAAACCAGCACGCCGACGAAGACAAGCGAAGGTCGCTCTGAAGTTGCGCTCTCCGCTTGGCTGTTGGGCGTCGACATGAAGAGCGATGCTAGCCGTTGGCCGCTCCGAAGTATTGACCCCTTAGAGTCCGAACCCGCATGCAAGATCGGCGGGGAATCAGGGCGTCAGAAGAGAAGCGGAAGCTCAACTCCGCAGGCCTCTCGATCCGGCGCCTGGGGCTGAGGATGTGCAACTCGGCACGCGTCCCCTCTCCGAGCGGGTGGGGATTTCCTTCTATTGCGGCACGGACTTCACTTGCGGTGTACGATCCACTCATCTAAAAGGAGAACCCCCATG
>JASDVE010000061.1:0-16853 GCA_041891195.1 Myxococcota bacterium
GACCCCCGCAACAACGCCGACATTCGTCGGCACACACACCTGGGAACCCTGCGCGCCTATATGCTCGCGTATCTAGAAACCCATCCGAAGATCCGCAAAGACCGTACCTTGATCGTGCGGCAGCTGAGCCCGAGCCCCGAAGGCTTGCCGCTCGAAATCTATTGCTTCACCAATGACATCGTATGGGCCAACCACGAGGGCATTCAGTCGGACATCTTTGACCACTTTCTCGCGATCGCGCCCGAGTTCGGCGTTCGGATTTACCAGCGCCCGAGTGGTGGCGATTTTGCGGCACTGCGCCCGTCCTCGTTAGTGTCGGACTCCTGAGCACGCGACCGCACGCATGACCTAAAAGGTTTTTGAGGAGACGCTCCATTGGTAGATCCAGAATCTAAATCGAAGTTTTCGAGTCGTACGGCCGTGATCACGGGTGCGAGTCGAGGGATCGGCGCCGGGCTCGCCCAGCACTTTGCCGAGCGCGGTCTGAACCTCGGGCTCTGTTCGCGAAGTGAACCTGCGCTCGCTTCGAGCGACACCACGCTTTCGCGCAAGGTCGACGTGCGCAACGAGGCCGACGTCAAACGCTTTGCCGAAGACGTGGGCAAGCAGTTTGGTCCGATTGATCTTTGGATCAACAATGCAGGCGTCCTCGCACCGATGGCGCCGATTCGCAATGTCAGCGCGGACGCATTTCGCGAACACATCGACATCAACTTGGCAGGCGTGTTTCTCGGCAGTCAAGCCTACATCCACCACGTGCGCGAAACTGGTGCCGGGGGCGTGCTGATCAATGTTTCGTCGGGCGCCGCATGGGGAGGCTACGCGGGCTGGGGGGCGTATTGCGCGGGCAAGGCTGGCGTCGCGCTTTTGACCCAGTGCATCGCCCTCGAAGAAGAAGACGCGGGTTTGCGCGCGCATGCGGTTGCACCCGGCGTCGTCGACACCGAAATGCAGGCGATGATTCGTGATTCGTCTGAAGAAGACTTCCCCGCCCTCGAGCGCTTTTTGGAAATGAAGCGCGACGACACATTCAACACGGTTGGTTTCGTTGCCGACTACATCCTTGGTCTCGCATTTGATCCTGCCCAAAAAACCGACGAAGTCGATGTCCGCATTCCGAACGAAAAAGAGTTGTAGGCCCGCATGCGTATCTTCGTAACCGGTGCATCGGGACTTGTTGGAAGTGGCGTATGCGACGCGTTGCTGAAACGCGGCGACGACGTCACGGCCTTGAGTCGCAGCGCGCGCAAAAGTACTGCGGGGGGCGTAAGTTGGGTTGAAGGCGACCCGTCGGTTGCTGGCGACTGGTGTCGCGAAATCGACGGCCAGGATGCAGTCATCCATCTGGCTGGAGAATCGATCGCCGCCGGACGTTGGACGAAGGCCCTCAAAGCGCGGCTCGTCGACAGTCGAATCGAAAGCACCCTGCGCATCGCAAGCGCGATCAAGGCTGCGTCTTCGAAACCTCACACCTTTGTCTGCGCGTCTGCGACCGGCTACTACGGATCGCGGGGTGAAGAGCTGCTTGAAGAAGGCAGCGAGCCGGGCACCGATTTCTTGGCAGGCTTATGTTGCGATTGGGAAGCGGCGGCGCAACTGGCCGCGAACGACGGCCTTCGCGTCGCAAGTGTTCGCTTCGCGGTCGTGTTGAGCGGGAATGGCGGCGCACTCGCCAAAATGCTGCCGCCGTTTCGGCTTGGTCTAGGCGGCCCACTTGGCCCCAAAGACCGCTGGTTCCCGTGGATTCATGAAACCGATGCCATCGGGCTGGTGCTGCACGCCCTCGACACGGCCGAGATCGAATGCGGAGGAAAAACTGAACTCTTCGCCGGGCCCATCAATTTGTCGGCGCCGGGCACCGTCCGTATGGGTGAGTTTGCGACAACCCTGGGTCGCGTACTTCGCCGCCCGGCCTTCTTCCCGGTTCCACTCGGTCTGCTGAAAATCCCACTGGGTGAATTCGCAGACTTGATCTCACCCGGGCAGCGGGTGAGTGCGGCAAGAGCAGTCGCATCGGGCTACGACTTCGTGTACCCCGACCTAGAGTCAGCGTTACGCGCTTGCCTCAAATAGCGGAAGTCAGGTAGCCGGGCCGCGCGAGCGTGTTCGCCAGTCGAGCTCGCCGCAGGAAGCCCACCCAGAGACAGCGAAGCACTCGGACGCTTCGCTTCGCCTCTGGGCAGCTGTTCCTCGCGATCGAGAAACGCAAACAGGGCGCGTTTTCGACATGGAGCGGTACAGGCGCGTCGTCGCCCACTTGGCGTGAGCAACAGGAGAAGCGCCTCTGGTGCATCGCCAGCTTCACAGCGAAGCCGTGTTGCCGGACGAATGCGGGAGTACTGGACGCGCCTAGCCGATATCGCGGTCCAGAACCGTCTTGCGGCCGTCGCTTCGTGCACTCTCAATCGCTTCGTCGCACATGCTTCGAATACGATCCGACAATGTCGCCAACACGCTTGACGAGGTCTTCATATCGCCCTTGTCTTTGATGTAGTTCTTCACCTTTGAGGCTACGACCAACACTTCACTCGAATCAGACATCGCTACGAACCCCCCCTTTGAGGAGAAAGCTGGATACGGTGTGCATCCACTTCGCTTTTAGAATGCTTGAATTCCGCCGCAACGCAACACAGGCCACTCCCAGCAGTGAATGGACCCCGGGGCGGGCTTCAATTCTCACCCTAAGGTTCGGGGGTTTTTACCCACTTAATTCGTGCGGAGGCGACTCGCACATCCGGCTGGATCGGGCGAGAGTCCGCTATCGAGCGCCAGACAGAGCTCAAGACGGCCACGAGCGAGCAAGACGACAACGGGAGCCTCAACCTGGAAGACCAAAATCCAACAGATACGATGGGATGTGCGCCGCCAGGCGTCTGCCGTTTCGCACCCTCGACCACCGGCGAGGCCCACCCTGGCACCCTGCTCGCCGCGCTCCTTTGTTGGCTCGATGCACGAAAAAACGGCGACCGTGTTCTGCTTCGGCTCGAGAACCTCGACCCCGACCGTTCGACCCCGGCGTTTGAAAACGCGATGCAGCAAGACCTTGCGTGGTTGGGTCTTGAATGGGATGAGGTCACGCGTCAGTCGGACAACCAAAGCGATTATGAAGAGGGGCTCGACCGGTTGGCGGAAGCGGGTCAGTTGTATCCATGCAGTTGTAGCCGCGCCGAGATCCGCGCGTCGGGAGTTCGGACTCCCGATGGCGGTTACCGGTACGACAACCGGTGTCGGGATCGTGCACTCCCGCCGGGTGGATGGCGGGCGAGCGAGGAACCGCTGCGCGCGCGACTGCCCGAAGGCAGGTTCACTGCGGTTGATCTGGGGGGTGAAGAATTAGCGCAAGACCCAACCGCTTCGTTCGGCGATCCGATCGTTCGGCGGCGTGATGGTGCGATCGCGTATCAACTCGCGTGCGTTGTCGATGATGCAACGAGTGGCGTGACGCGAATCGTTCGCGGACGCGACATCCTGTCGAACACCGCAACGCAAGCTGCGATCCAAGCGAGCCTTGGGTTTGCGACGCCGGTCTATCGGCACCACATGCTGTTGCTTGAAAAACAGGGCGAGAAGCTCGCGAAGCTTCATGGGTCGGTGGGAGCTAAGGCGTTGCGCGAAGTCTATTCGGCAGCGCAATTGTGTGGCGTACTGGTGTTCGCTGCTGGGATGATCGAACGCTTCGAGCCGATGACGCCTACGGAACTACTCGAAGGTTTCTCGTGGGATCGCGTCTCCCGCAAAGACCAACTCGCGCATTGGGCTGGGCGCGCGCTCGAATTTTCAGGGGATCAAGGTCAATAGGGACGACGGGCCGCCTCAGGTTCGAAGCGGGCCCCCGATTCGAACTCGAGTGCTCGCTCGAAATGCCAATACAAAGAGATGGACCAAATAGATCCCATAGCTGATTTTGCCTACGGATTGGACCGGTGACGAATCGAAGGTGCCTTCTACTCTGCTGCGGGCCACATCTTGCGACCGTAACCCTATTCGACTGGATTTGAATCTAGTCGGTCCCAAAACGCAAAACAGCCGGCGTCGGGTTTCCCTGACGCCGGCTGAGTTTCGGCGGTGACACACGCGAATGTTTGGGCTGACTAGCGCGCCCCTTAGTAACGCGCTCCTTAGTAACGATAGTGGTCCGGCTTGTACGGGCCGTCCACGTCCACGCCGATGTAATCGGCTTGGACCGGGGTGAGCTGGGTGAGCTTTACGCCAAGCTTGTCGAGGTGGAGTCTTGCGACTTCTTCGTCAAGCTTCTTGGGGAGCAGGATCACCTTCTTTTCGAGCTGGCCCTTCTTTTCGTGGAGTTCGAGTTGGGCAAGCACCTGGTTGGTGAACGATGCACTCATCACGAAGCTCGGGTGTCCGGTTGCACAACCCAAGTTGAGCAGGCGACCTTCGGCCAAGATCAAGATGCTGTGACCGTCCGGGAAGACCCATTCGTCGTACTGAGGTTTGATGTTGATGTGCTCGATACCTTCGATCTTCTTGAGGCCAGACATGTCGATCTCGTTGTCGAAGTGTCCAATGTTGCCCACGATGGCCTTGTCCTTCATCTGCGACATGTGGTCGGCGGTGATGAGGTTGAAGTTGCCCGTGGTGGTGACGAAGATGTCCGCGGTCGAAACGACTTCTTCGAGTGTCGTGACCTGGAAGCCTTCCATCGCAGCCTGCAACGCGCAGATCGGGTCGATCTCGGTCACGATCACGCGGCAGCCTTGGCCCGCGAGTGCTTGTGCGGAACCGCGCCCGACCTGGCCGTAGCCCAATATGACGGCAACCTTGCCGCCGAGCATCACGTCACTGGCGCGCATCAAGCCGTCGGGCAGTGAGTGTCGGCAACCGTAGATGTTGTCGAACTTGCTCTTGGTGACCGAGTCGTTGACGTTGATGGCGGGAAAGAGGAGTTCGCCGCGGCGCTCCATTTGGTAGAGCCGCTCAACGCCTGTCGTCGTTTCTTCGGACACGCCGTAACAACCGGCCGAAACACCGTGCCAGCGCTTGTTGTCCCGGTCGAGGTTGGTCTGAAGCAAGTCGAGGATGACGCCGTATTCTTCGGAATCGGTTTCGGGGTTGAACGCCGGAACCTTGTCGGCCTTTTCGAACTCGAGACCCTTGTGGATCAAGAGCGTGGCGTCGCCACCGTCGTCGACAATCATGTCCGGGCCCGTGCCGTCGGGGAAGCGGAGCGCCACGTCGGTGCACCACCAGTACTCGGGAAGCGTTTCGCCCTTCCACGCATACACCGCGATGCCTTGCGGGTTTTCCGGGGTGCCGGTCCGGCCGACTGCGATTGCCGCGGCCGCGCTGTCCTGAGTCGAAAAGATGTTGCACGACACCCAGCGCACGTGAGCGCCGAGGTCGACCAAGGTTTCGATCAACACGGCGGTCTGCACCGTCATGTGAAGGCTGCCCATGATCTTCACACCGTCGAGAGGCTTCTTGCCCGCGAAGCGGTCGCGCAAGGACATCAAGCCGGGCATTTCAATTTCGGCGAGTCGGATCTCTTTGCGGCCCAATTCGGCGAGGCCGAGATCTGCGACCTTGAACGGCAGGTTATTTTGATCGGTGGACATGTTCTTTCTCCTGGTTGAACGGTTTGAATTTGCGTTGAGCGAATGCCCAGCGAAGATGGCGGGATGGACGAAACCCGCGATAGAGCGCGGGTTAAATTTTTTGGTGTGACTTGGTTTCGATCTTTGGATCTACGGAAAATTGGGTGGGGTCGATGGCTGAAGGAACTTTGAGATCGCAACCAGCGGGAGTGCGTTGCGACGCCTCGAATTAACCCGTGATGCTTACTGCATCACTGTATTCGGATGTAGTGTTATATGAATTGAACCCGATGTCAATGCTCAAGGTGCATTGCGTGCGCATCAACCGGTGATACATGGGGGTTTCTCAGCGGAATTTTGGGGATCTAGAGAAATTGCCCCGCGGCCACGACAGATCCGATCGCCGCAAGGACAATTAGCCCGGCGAGCCAGCCGAGGGTTCGGCGGAGCCCATCGAGGGCTTGGGTCTGGTTCGCCTGAGCGGCCGTGAGCTGGTCCACCTTGTCCTGAATGTCGGCCAGCTGGCTCAGCTGCTCTTCTGACTCCCATACGTCTTCGAGTCGCGCATTCACGGCTTCGAGTTGGGTTTCGAGGGTCGAGTCAAAGTGCTCGACGGCACGCTCGATCGCGTCGAGCCGGCTCGCCATCTCTCCCAAGCCAGCGCCTTCGACAGGAGCCGCGCCGCGCGAGCGCATCTTGATCCGCGTCCAGAGAGAAGGTCGCTTGGTCTCGGCGCGCGTATTCGTGAGCTGGCTTCGCAGTGGGCCCGACGGAACCGGCAGGCGGCTCGGGCCTTCGATGCTCGCTTCGACGTCGCTGTCCAATGCCACCTCTTCGTCCAGCACGACCGGTTCCTCGGAAGCCAGCTGCGTGCTGTTCTCTTCGTTGGATTCTTCGTGGGTTTGATCGAGGGACTGTTCGGGAGGGAATGACATGCTGATCCTTTCGTCGACCGTGGGAGGGCGCTGTCTATTTTGAAGCGAGTTGGGCGATGGCCGAAAGGGCGCACCCAGGTGCCTCGCGCGCCGCACAGGGTGCTTCAGCGCGGCCGTGCTGAAAAGGTCAAAACGCAGATCGGCACGCAACTCGGAACAATTATTTCCCTAGTAGGCTGCTGGCTCGTAACATCGCGCTCCGACCCTTGCCAAGCCTGCGCGCATCGGCGAAGAAGTCTCCATCGATGAGCGACTTTTGTTACATCCACGCGGCAGACCTGCATCTCGACACCCCGTTCGAGGGCTTCAAAAAAACCGCCCCCGCAGTACATGCGGCGCTGCTCGACGCGTCGCTCCAGGCTTGGGATGCGTTGGTTGACCTCGCCCTCGAGCGCGATGCCGCATTTCTATTACTCGCCGGAGACCTCTACGACGGTGCACAGCGAGGGCTTCGCGCACAGCTTCGCTTTCATCGCGGAGTGTCACGGCTTTGCGACGCGGGCATCCAGGTACTGGCGGTCCACGGCAACCACGACCCCGTCGACGAAGGTTGGTCGGCCGTTCGCTCATGGCCCGAAGGCTTTACGGTGTTCCCGACGTCGCAGGTGTCGTCCGTCGTGGTCGAGCAGGGCGGCGAGCGTTTGGCGACGGTCTACGGCCAGAGCTATGCCCAACGCGAAACCAAAGAGAACCTTGCGCTGGGCTTTCGTCGAGGCGGTGAAGCCGGGCTTCACATCGGCTTGCTTCACTGCAACGTTGGCGGCGCGCCCGGCCATGCAAACTACAGCCCGTGTTCAGTCGCCGACTTGTGTGCAGCCGACATGGACTACTGGGCGCTCGGCCATGTGCACCGACACGCCATTGTGCGCGAAGCCGACCCCACCATTGTCTACCCAGGCAACCTTCAAGGGCGCAGCCCGCAGCCCGGAGAACGCGGCGCAAAAGGTGCGGTGGTGGTCAACGTTCGCGGTGGACGGGTTTCGGACCTAACCCACGTAGCCCTCGACCGGGTGCGCTTTGTCGAAGAAACGGTGAACGTGTCAGGCTGCGAAGATCTCATCGCGCTCGAAGCACATCTCGCAAACGCGACCGAAGCGCTCCGACGTCAAGTAGGCGAGCGCGGCTTGATGTTGCGAGTTCGCTTGACCGGTGCCGGCGAATCACTCGCGGCCGACCTTGCCCGCAAAGACGTCGACCTCGAATTGATCGAAAGCTTGCGCGAGCGCGCCTTCGGGCTGACGCCGTTTTTGTGGTGGGACGGCCTGAAGGTCGACGCGGCACCGCGCCATGTCGACACCGTGATCGATGACTTCACGGGAAGCCTCGAGCAGCTTTTTACCAGCATTCTAGAAGACACGGCTGCGACCGAAGCGTTGGTCTCCGCAAGCCTCGACAAACTGCCGCAAAGAAAGCAGGGCGTAGAGTTCCCGACGCTTGACCCGGCCGACAATGAAACCCTCTTGCGCGCGGGTCGTGAAGTCGCGCTCGAACTTCTTTCGTCCGGTGGTGACGCCGAATGAAATTGCGCGGTTGGCATATCGCAGGCTTTGGGTCGCTCGTCGACTGGCGCCACGAAAAACTGTCCAACGAGCTGAACGTCTTTTACGGACCCAATGAAGCGGGCAAGAGCACCTTGTTGGGTTTTCTGCGTTTTGCCCTGTTCGGCTTTCGCCCCGGCAACACAAAGGACGCGAAGTACCCGCCAGCCCCCGGGATCCGTCACGGCGGCTCTTTGTTTTTAGACGAAGACGAGAGCGACGGGGGCACGCTTACCGTCGAGCGTGTCGCAGCGGCGGGACGCGGTGGCAAGAAGTTGCGGATTGAACGCGCGAGCGGTGAAGAAGTATCGGAAGCAGAATTGACTCGGCTCCTCGGCCACGCCGATCGCGACTTGTTCAACAATGTGTTCGCGTTCAGCCTCACCGAGTTGCAGTCCTTTGATTCACTCACCGAGAAGGGTGTGCAGGACCATATCTTTTCCGCGGGCATTACTGGCGCGGGCCGATCAGCGCGCGACGCGCTCGATCAGATCCGTAAAGAAGCCGACCAGTTGTTCAAGGGCAGGGCCAAGACCCGGGCCAGCATTTTGGTGGAAGAAATCGCCGAGCTCGACGAATCGCTAAAAGCGGGACGCGAACGTGCTGGTGGGTATCCGAAACTTGCTGAGCGCGAAAGCGGACTCAAAGCCCAATGTGTTGCGCTACGTAGTGAGATCGATGGGCGGCGCAGTGCCGGGTTACGTGCACGCAAGTTGGGCGATCTCTGGCGAGAAGTTCACGGGCCCATGCTCGAAAATATGCGCCAGCGCGAAGCGTTCACTGTCAGCGACCAATTTGCTCCGGACTCTCGCGACCGGCTCGAGCGCTTTTTAGCTTTGCTTGAACGAACGTGCGAGCAGGTTGCCGCGACGGATCAGGAAACCCGCAAACTCGCACTTCGCCTCGAAGGTCTTGCAGCAGACCCCGAAGCGCTCGTGGTGCGTGACGCAGTGCTGGCTTTGGAGCGCGACGTCGGACTCTATGAACAACAATGCAAAGAGGTAACGTCGAGCGTACAACGCGTGGCGGTGCGCGAAAGCGGTCTGCGAGATGCGTTCGCAGACCTCGGCCCCGATTGGGACGAAGCTCGACTTCGCACGACCCACATTTCACTTTCGATCACAGACGAAGCAACCCGCTACGAAGAACGTCTCGATGCCGCGCGCGACAAGGTGCGAGACTTTGAACGCAAACTCCGAGACGGCGTCGAGCGCGTCACTGAATTGAAAGAAACACGCGACGTCGAAGTCCCATCTCACCAGGATGGTGAAGCCGGCGAAGAGGATGTTTCGAGCGAAGAGCTAGACCAACGCGCCGCTACGCTGCGCGCGTTGCACGCCAACGTCGCCAGACGCGCGACCCTCGAAGTGCAGCTCGATAGTGCCTGTGCGCTGATGAGCGCGACCCAACGAGCCAATGCCACGGGTAGTTCAGCAGGTGCGAATCGCCTGCGACTGGCGGCACTTTCAGCGGCTGGCCTGGGTGCGGGCACCGCATTGATTCTCTTCGCAAACAACGGTTTCGAGTTTTCGACCGCGCCTTTTTTCATTGTCGCGTTGACGACCACGGTTTTTGGTTTGATCACCGCCGCATGGATTCGCGTTGCGAAGGCGACACCCGTCACCAGCGCGATCAACATTGACGCCCTCGAAGCCGACCTTGCGACCTTGAACGAAGGCATCGACGCGGCGGCCAAAACCTTGGGAATCGAAACGCCGCCCAGTGCCGAAATCATCGAAACCGAAACGGATGTACTTGAACGCGTGCGAAGGAATCACGCCGAACGAACCCACACCCGGCAGCAAATCGAACGGCTTGATGCGGATATCGCCCGGGTCGAAAAAACGAACCGCACAGTTTCCAAGTCGGTGGCGACCTCAGAACAAGAACTTGAAACGATCACGAGCGGTTGGAAGCAGTGGGCTGAAGGTGTTGGCCTGCCCGCCTCGCTAGTGCCTCGCAACGTCGAGCGTTTTGCAGGCGAAATCAAAACCGTACGCGCACATCTAGACGCGCGAGACCAGGCACATGCCGAGCAGGCGTCGCTTTTTGGCGCGATCGACAATTGGGAAGCGCGCGTTCGGCGCGTACTCGCCGACGCGGAAGAACAAATTGCCGAGTCACCGAGAGCGCTGCGCGGGGATCCGAGCCTGATTACGGCGTTTACAAGGCTGGTTCGTCGGGTTCGCGATGCAGACGAATGCGAACGTCAACGCCCCGAGGTCGAACGCGCTGCAGCCGAGGTCACCGAGCGCGCGACCACGCAACAGGCCGCAGAGCGAAAGGTGCGCGATGACGTCGAGGAACTCTTTGCACGTGTCGGAGCGCGAGACCGCGAAGACTATCTCGCGAAGCTCGTGGACTACGAGCACAAAACATTGCTCGAATCGAAAGTGGGCGACCAAGTCGCCGAACTCTCGCGCCGCATTGGGCTTGGCGACGAAGCCGTCGAAATTCGTTCTGAGTTAGAAACGGGTCGAGTCGCGGTTTGGGAAGCAGAAGCGAGTGCAGCGGAAAACGAAGCGGCTCGACTGCAAACTGAAAGCGATGAATTGGTGAGGATGCACCGCGACGTCGAAACCCAGATCGACGATCTCCATGGGTCAAACGACGTGGGTACGCTGGAGCTGAATCGTTCTTCGCTGCAACAAGAGCTGAACGAATGCATCGCGCGCTGGCGAGAATTGCAAGTGGCGCGCGGGCTCATCGAACGGACGCTTGAACAGTTTGAACGCGAACGACAGCCTGCAGTCCTTCAAGAAGCATCCCATCACTTTGCAACCGTGACCGGTGGCCGATATCCAAAAATCGTTCAGAGCGCTGAGCTGGGCTCGTTCAGCGTGGTTGACGCGAACGGCCAACGCAAAGCGCTCGACGAACTGAGCCGTGGTACCGCCGAGCAGCTTTACGTCTGCATTCGTCTGGGCCTTATCGCCGAGTTCTGTCGACGCGCAGGGCAGCTCCCGGTTGCAATGGACGACGTGTTGGTGAACTTCGACGACACGCGCGCGCTTGCAATGGCGACCGTGCTGGCCGACTTTTCGCAGCGCAATTCTTGTCAAGTGCTGGTCTTTACTTGCAGCTCCCGAACTCGCGATTTATTTCAAAAATCTGCTCCTGGGGCCCTCCACTTCGAATTCAGAAACAACGCAGCTTCGTCCTAAACCCGCGTTCGTCGGCTTTGCAGCAGCTGGGGCGATCCGCCGATCAAGCTCGGACGATTGTGGGCCGCAACAAAGTAGTGGACAAGTCATCGATCTGGCCGTCCCCCAACTCTTGTTAAAGCAAATGATCGAAGCTGTGCGCGTCGACTAACAGGCAGCCTCGCCTCCTGTTTCGGTGCACGAAGCCTTGATGCGGGAGGGGCTGGGAAATAAGCGCAAGATCGTTTCCGCTGTTGCGCTTCGCTTAACTGTCTTCTGGGTCGAGGGCTACAAGATCGAAGCCCAATCGATTGGGACTCATTTACTGCTCCCGGTCGTGTCGACGAAACGATTTCTCGGTGATGCTTCGCCATGTCAGAGCACCGGTTTTTTGCTGGGGCGCGCTCATTGGATCGAAGTCAGCGCGTTGTTGGGTGAGGCGAAAGCAGGTGGCCCGTTGTTGAAACAACTTGTGCGTGTGGGTGTCGAAGAAAAGGACGTTGAAAATCTCACGTCAGAAGTGCAAACCTGCTTTCACGAAATATCGGAACTCGCCTAACGCGCGCGATGGTAAGTCTGGTGGGTATACGCGTGCAGATGCCTCTCGTCTTGGACGTGCGGTGTTTCACTCACGAGCTTCCAATCGCTGAGATCAAAAGCCGGGAAGTGGGCGTCTCCATCGACTTCGGTGTGGACCCGGGTCAAGTAAAGGCGATCGGCTGACGACAGTGCTTCGGCGTAAATTGATTCGCCGCCGAAAATAAAAGCCTCGTCTTCGCCGCGCGCAGTCGCAGTTTCAATCGCCCCAGCCAAGCTCCCGACAACAATGACCTCAGGGTGCGGGTTGTAGTCCGCGTTGCGACTGATGACGATCGAAGTCCGACCCGGCAGCGGCCTGCCGATGGATTCGTACGTCTTGCGACCCATGAGTAGCGTATGGCCCATGGTGGTCTTTTTTACATACTTGAGTTCGTCGGGAAGTCGCCAAGGCAAGTCGCCGTCGCATCCGATGACCCTGTTTTCCGACAACGCGACGAGGATCGAGAGTTTCATCTTAAGTGCCCCAGGGCCGATTGGGTCGAGGGCTAAACCGCGATCGGCGCTTTGATCCCCGGATGTGGATCGTAGTTTTCGAGATGAAAGTGTTCGTAGCGAAAGTCGAAGATCGACTTGATCGACGGGTCGAGGCGTATCTGGGGGAGCGCGCGAGGCTCACGCGCGAGTTGTCGCTGGGTTTGTTCAACATGGTTGGTGTAGATGTGTGCATCGCCAAGGGAGATCACGAGATCGCCTAGCCCAAGGCCAGTCGTCTGGGCGACCATCTGGGTCAGCAACGCATAAGACGCGATGTTGAACGGCAAACCGAGAAAGACGTCGCAACTTCGCATGTACATGCTGCAGCTCAGTCGTTCCTTCGCCACGCCGAACTGAAACAGCAAGTGACAGGGCGGGAGTTTCATGCGTTCAATTTCGCCGACGTTCCAAGCGCTCAACACAAGCCTGCGCGAGTCGGGGGTTTCGCGAATTTGTTCGATCAACGAGCTCAGCTGATCAATGTGCCGAACCCCTTCGTCTGTTTCGTCGTTCGAAACCGCGGGCCAGCTGCGCCACTGCGAACCATAGACGGGGCCGAGTTCGCCGTTTGCGTCTGCCCATTCGTCCCAGATCGACACGCCATTTTCTTTTAGATAACGGATGTTGGTGTCACCCGAAATGAACCAGAGCAACTCGTGGATGATCGACCGCAAGTGGACCTTCTTGGTCGTGAGAAGCGGGAAGCCCTGGGAAAGATCAAAGCGAAGCTGCGCGCCAAACAGGCTTAAGGTTCCGGTGCCTGTGCGGTCGGTCTTCGGCGTCCCGGTTTCCAGGATCGACCTTTGCAGGTCGAGGTAGTTCTGCATCGTTGCCCAGCTCCGGTGTGAATCAATGCGTTCGAGGCTGCAAGTCTATCACCGCCCGGGGCGTGGAGGGAGATGCCCCGGTGCAATTCGCGATTTCAGCTTCCTTTCACACTTCGTTTCGCGGGCGATTCAGCTTTCGTCGTCGAGGAAGAAATTGAAAGCTTCGGACTCGTCGCCATGAAGGATTTCGTAGGCATGGGCGGGGCTATTGGCATTAAACAGCTGTTCTTGAAACGCATGGTCGGTGCCAACGTTGCTCGCGAGGGTCGCTAGCACCTGAAGATGACGATCCCGTTCGTCGTTCGCGGTGCCGAGTAAAACCATGCAGTGCACGGGCCGTCCGTCGGGCGTGTCGAAGTGCAGCCCCTCTCGCGACAACGCCATCACGCCCACCATGGGGAGCGAGTTGGGCAGGATGCCATGGGGGACCGAAAGCCCTCCGCCCAAGCAGGTGGATGCTTCGGACTCTCGCGCGAGCACGCTGTCAAGCAGTGTTTGTTTGTCGACGCCGCGCATATCGTGCGAGCCGATGAGTAAGTCAACCAGCTTTTCAATGGCTTGGGTCTTGGTCTCCGCCTGGAAGCCCACGGCAATGTTCTCTTCCTGGAGAAAGTCGATGAGGCGCATGCGATCGCGGCCGATTTCGCCAGCGCGTTCAAGGGAATACCGGGTAAGCAGCGGGCCGAGAATTTCGTTGAAGGTAACCACGGTGAGAACGACTGCGGCAAATTGATCGGCGAGACCCGAAAATGCAGGGTCAGCCTGCAGAACAACCACGAGACCAACCGCGACACCGGCTTGGGGAATCAGAGCCAGGCCGAGATTTCTCCGCACGCGCTCGGTCGCGTTGGCGAATCGCATGGCAAGGTTCGCGGCGAGGATCTTGCCGGCGATCCGGGATCCGAAAAGGAGGCCCGCGACGACCCCGGCAGTGGCCGCGTGCTCAAGCGACATATGCATGCCGGCCAAAGTGAAAAATACGGTGAGGATCGCGGGTTCGAAATCGGAAAATGTCGAATCGACGAGCTGGCTACGCGAAGGCGTGATGTTCGTCTGGATGATGCCCAGGAAGAGGCAAGCCAAAATGGGCGAAACGTCAAATGTCGCCGCGAGACCACTCGTGAGCACCAATGCGGCGACAGCCGCGGTTGCGAGGCGTTCTTTATGGACGACAAAGCGGTTGATCAAATCCATCGCGATTGCCACGGTGCCGCCAATTGCGACCGCAGCCAAAAGCTGCCCAATCGGGGCCTGCCAATTGATTGCTGCATCGCTTCCGTCGAAGCTCCAGCTGCCAGTGACACTGCGTACGATTTCGAATAGTACGAGGCACGCCATGTTGTTGAGCGCGACCGCGGCAATCAAGGTTTTGACGAAGACACCCTTCGAGCGCGTTTCGCGTACGAGCGCGACTGTGGTTGCCGGGGCGGTCGCGATCGCGACGGTTGCGTACAGCAGTGCCTCAGACGTCGGGACATCGGCGAGCATCCAAAGCGAAAGGAAAACGACGGAGGGGGTAATGGTCGATTCCGTGAGGAGTAATAAAAAAAGGCGGCGTCCAGCGTTGCGCAGGCGTTTGATGTTGAGGTGCGCGCCTACGGTGACTGCGATGAGCCCCAGCGCAAAGTTCGTAAGCGGAGCGAGTCCGTGGAGACTTTCTTCGGCGAAGAGGTCGAAACCCGATTTTCCGAGCAGGATTCCCGCGACGATCTGGCCCGTGATCGATGGAAGGCGGATCAACCGCGCAAGTTCGCCAAAGGCGACACCACACAAGATGATTATCGCGAGAATGAGCAGCGGGCCCGCGTGGCGAACGGTTTCGAAAAACACTTCGATCGACATCAGACCGCTAATGTAGCTCGCTCGCAGAGGAAGAGGATTTGAGTCGCACGCGCTGGGCTCGTTTTCTACCCGAAGATGTTCGAGACGATCACACTGCCACCGACCCATGTACCGACCACGCTGCCCAAGGTGGTGAGGATGAAGACCAGAAACACCCTCAGTAGTCGGCTGTGCCACCAGCCGCGCAGGGTTGCGATGTCTTCGCCCACGGATTGAAATTCGTGCACGAGTGGTGGATGGACGTAGGTCTGCACGAAGGCGGTGACGTAGCCCGCGCCAATGACGGGCGTCAGGCTTGTAAACGGCGCCGAAATAAAACCAGCGAGAATCGTGAGTGGATGCGCGAGCGCGATCACACCACCGATCGCGCACGGCACGGCGTTGATGAGAAACCAGAAAATGGCGTTGTCGCTCGCCGCGGCGGCACCTTGGGTGACACCGATGTAGCCGAGGGCGCTCACGATCAGGGCGGGGATGGCCCAACCGATCCATTTGAGCCATGGAGTGACTTTGGGGATCGTGGAGATCTCTTCGAGATCTTCGTCGCGGCCCTCAAGGATCGCCTGCTTCATTCCCTGGATATGCCCCGCGCCCACGACGGCCACGAGCTTTTGTCCCTCGCTCTCGCGGATCTTCTGGGCGAGGTAGCGGTCACGTTCGTCGATCAAAGCTTCTTTCAACGTCGGCATGGCCTGCCCGAGTTCATTCATCAGCTCACTCAGTACATCTTTTTGTTTGATGCGGTTGAGTTCTTCTTCGCTGAGTTCCGGATCTTCGAAGGCGCTGGCCGCAAAGGTGGAAACCAACATTGCCTTCTTCCAGAGTGAAAGCGATGCCCATGCTCGCCGGAGCGTTACGCGAATGTCCCGGTCACACAGCGAGATCGCAATGTCGTTTTCTTCAGCGACCTTGGCGGCTTCGAGAAGTTCGCTGCCGGGAACTACGCCGAGTTTGCCGCCAAGCCGCTTTTGGTACGAGGCGAGCAGCAAGTTCATCAGCAGTGCTGCGAGCTGTTGATTGCGAATCACTTCCCGAAGATCGAGGGATGCGAAGCGCTTTTGCTGGGACAGGGCTTCGTAGCGCTGAGCATCGAGTTCGATACAGACGCAGTCGGGCTTTTCGGCTTCGATGATATTGCGAACCAGCTCGACCGATTCTTGAGAAATATGGGCGGTGCCAACCAGGACGAACTCGCGGCCGTCAATTTCGATAACTTCCACGTCTTCGGAATCGCGGTATCTGCTGGTGTTGTCTTCCTCGTCACTCACGCCCGGTTACTCCACGTAAGCTCGCCGCGAAGGTTCGATGGCGGCGAGCATTGTTTTTGCTGTAGCGCCCGACGAGATCGCCAGGGGCGCTTAGAGTGACGCCAACCTTGCTTCTGGGCAAGCGGTCTTGGTTTCCTCAAGCGTCTCGCATAGGCAGACTTTATCGGCAGTTTCCCGGGTTGCGATGCATGGAAAAGCCCGCCCGCCCTCGAATCTTGCTCACATTCGTGCGCTCTCGTGTCGGTGGAAGACGTTTGGTCTATCGTAAGCGCGAACATGTTGATCCTCATACCGGTCCCCAGTATCTCCCGAACCTCTTCTTTGCTGATCGCGAGCCGATTTCCGCACCGTTGCGTAACGATGATCGCAACCTTTCTGCTGCCTGTTGCCATGGTTCTGGATGCTGGGCTTGCGAGCGCTGCAAACGGAGCGATTTCGATCGCGACCTTGGTCCCGTACGCAGAAAAGGCCGAAGTTCGCGATTCGATCCGGCAAGAATGTGGGTTGAGCGCGAAGCTTTCGAAACGGATCCTCGAACGAGGGATCAAGAAGAAAACGTCAATCGTGCGCGTCGGGAACCCAGGGGCCAACCCAGACGACGCGAGTTCGCTGCAACGTCACCTCGCCCTGCGCATTACCGACGCGATCGAAACAGTTGGTGGCCTACTCCCTAC
>JASDVE010000061.1:16863-25336 GCA_041891195.1 Myxococcota bacterium
CCAAATCCGCAAACGCCGCCGCAAATGCAAACGCCCATTCGCTTTCGATCGATGGCGTGCTCAAGGAAGACGGTCGCGTGGTGGGGACGTTCGTCGGGACCCGTTTTGCGCGCGCGAGTTTGATCCCGTTTCGCCGTGGCGAATGTGCCGTTCTTCGCGAAGCAGTGAACCTGCTCGCCAAAGACGTTGTGAAGTGGGTTCGAAAGCCCAGCCTGGACGCTCGGCTCGGGGACGCCCGCTAGCGCGGCGTTCTTTTTATCGACCTTCCTGGCAACTCATGATTGATCTTCCAAGGAGCAATTGGCTGTGTCGAGACATCCCCTCAGCGGCAAGGCCGCAATCGTCGGCATCGGCGAAACTGACTACGTACGTGGCTCGGACGAAACGCCTGTCCGGTTGATGCTCCGCGCAGCGACGGCTGCGATTGATGACGCAGGCCTCAAAAACGGGGACATCGATGCGATCATTCCTCCACCCGGTTACACGTCGGCCGAAGAACTTGCGTCAAACCTTGGTATTGAAGACCTCAACTATGCAGTCACCGTTCACCTGGGCGGTGCGAGTCCGATTGCGTCTTTGCAGAGCGCCGCGATGGCGATCCATTCGGGGCTCGCAAAGAACGTTCTTGTTGTGGTGGGGTGGAACGGGTTCTCGGCCTTTCGCCCGCGCCCCAACGTAAAGAGTCCGCGGCTCGGTCTTGACCCGGGCTCCGTCGGCAACACGACCATCGACTACTACCTTCCGTACGGCGCGCGTTCAGCGCCGCAGTTCTACTCGTTTATTCTGATGCGTTACAAGCTTTTGTACGGGATTAGGGACGAAGACGCTGCACAGATCGCACTCGCCTGTCGGGCCCACGCCCAGTTGAACGACAAGGCCTTGATGCGCGGCACGGAACTCACGCTCGACGACTACATGAACGCGCCGTGGATCGCGGAGCCGATGCGCAAGTTCGACTGTTGTGTGGAAACCGATTGTGCAGCAGCGGTCGTCGTAACGTCGAGCGAACACGCGAAAGACTTGCGTCATCCAAGTGTGCTTTATCTCGGCGGCGCCGAAGGCCATCCCTACCCGGCTGACGACATCACGAATCGACCCGACCCGTTTAAGGTGGGGTTGAGTTTTGCCGCGCCGCGCGCGTATGAGATGGCGGGTGTCGAAGTGAAGGACATGGACTTCTTGCAGATCTACGACTGCTTCACGTACGTCGTTTTGCTTCAGCTCGAAGCCCTTGGCCTCTGCGGACGAGGAGAAGCGGGGGAATATGTGCGCGAGCGCGATATTCGACTCGGTGGCCCCCAGCCCATCAACACCCACGGCGGTTTGCTTTCTCAAGGACATATGTGGGGGATGAATCACGTCGTCGAAGCCGTGCGTCAGTTGCGTCACGACGCCGGGGATGCACAGGTCGCCGACGCGTCGCTTGGTCTCGTGACTGGCTGGGGCGACTTCGGAGACGGAAGCATCGCGATCCTAGGTCGCGACGCCTGATTAAAAGGCTGCGCCCGCCCACCATTGGACTTGCACGGAGACACCTCATGAGCGAACGACCTCCCAAGATGATTCCCGACCCCGACGGGCTGAACGCCGAATTTTATCAGCACCTCGCCGACGGCAATCTTTGCTTGCGTCACTGTGATGCGTGCGGAGTCATTCACCATCCGCCCAAATACCTGTGCGCGGCTTGTGGTTCGGAGGACGTGCACTGGACACCGATCAGCGGCAAGGGTCGCATCTTTTCGTGGACAATTACGCATCGTCCGATCGACCCCGGTTGGGCGCCCGACTTGCCTTGGGCCACCGTCGTCGTTGAGATGGACGAAGGGCCGCGGTTGGTAGGTGCGTGGCGGGGTGCGAGTAACGATGCGCTGCGCCTAGATCTCCCGGTGCGTGCAACGCTGGAAAATGAAAGCGAGAGCTTCGCTTTGATCTACTTTTCGCCAGACGCCGAGGCAAGCGCGTAGTGATACTGCTCGAGTGATTCCGCTTGGGTATTCGTGCCGCTTCGGAAGATTAGCTTCTGGGTTGCACGCGAGCCGAAAAGTCATTGGCTATTTCAAATAGCGCGCGCGAAGTGTTTGCCACGGAATCCTCGTTGCGAGAAGTGCCGCCAACACCGCCGCATAGACCAGTGGTTCTTGAAGGTCGGCCTTCACCAGCCAAAGAAAGTGAACCACGGCACCAATGCCTGCGAGATACACGAGGCGGTGCAGGGTGACCCACCTTTTCTTGAGCTTTCGGATCGCGCGTCGGTTCGACGTGACTGCGAGCGCGAGCAAGATTAAGAACGTGCCAAAGCCTACGGTGATGTAGGGACGCTCCAGAATGTCTTCGCCCAAGAACGCGAAGTTGAACCCGAGATCGAAAACCAAGTACGTCGCAAGGTGAAGTAGCGCGTAGCCAAAGCTCGCGAGGCCGAGCGTGCGTCGATGGGGGGCGAGCCACTGCCAACCGAAAAACCTGCGCGCCGGCGAAACACAGAGGCTCAAAAACAGAAAACGCAGACCCCACTCTCCGGTGACGTGCGTGATCTTTTCGATCGGGTCGGCCCCAAGCTTGTCGAGGAAGAAGAAGACAAGCAGGCCTGAAACGGGAATGAGGCAAAAGATCGGGATCGCGAATCGCACAAAGGATTGCGCGGGTTTCCTTGGCTTCTTACTCACTTCGGTCGTTGCGGTAGCAGTCAAGAATTAGAAATGCCTGCGGAGATCCATGCCGCTATACAGCGATGCCACCTGGTCCGCATAACCGTTAAACGGAAGTGTAGGTTGCTTGCCGAATGAACCGATTCGACGTTCGCGCGCCTGGCTCCAGCGCGGGTGGTTCACGTCTGGATTGACGTTTGCGTAGAAGCCGTATTCCCGGGGTGCACTGATGTTCCAACTCGTCGCCGGTTCCGTTTCTTGCAAGCGAATCTTTACGATCGACTTGATCCCCTTGAAGCCGTACTTCCAAGGAACCACCAAGCGAAGCGGTGCGCCGTTTTGGTTTGGCAGGGTTTCGCCGTACATACCGACAGCCAAGATCGCGAGGGGGTTCATGGCTTCGTCCATGCGCAGGCCTTCGCGGTAGGGCCAGTCGAGCACGCGACGTTTTTGGCCGGGCATGCGCTCGGGGTCATAGAGAGTTTCGAACGAGACGTACTTGGCCTTCGACGTGGGTTCGAACCGCTTTAGAATTTCACCGAGCGGGATCCCGACCCATGGAATGACCATCGACCAGGCCTCGACACAGCGCATGCGATACACGCGTTCTTCGAGGTCATGGGGTGCCAACAATGTCTCCAGGGGCACGCGTCCAGGTTTGCCGACTTCGCCTTCGACAACCAGTGACCACGGGTCGGTTTGGAATTGACCTGAATTGCGTGCTGGGTCCGATTTGTCGGTGCCGAACTCATAAAAGTTGTTGTATCGGGTCGCGTCCTTGTAGGTGGTGAGTTCTTCGTCGGTCCGCATGCCGGGATCTGACGGCTTTTTGAACGTGAGCTTCTTGCCCGGTATTCGGTTGGCGTCCGGGTCTCCGGCTTCTGCTTCGTCGGTGCCGAAACAACCGGCCGCGATCGAGCCGGTCAAGAGCGCGGATGCACTGGTTTTCAAGAAACGTCGTCGGTCGACGTAGTGCTCGAGGGCTGTAATTTCGCTGGAAACAATCTTCTTCTTGGTCTGAATCAGCATGCCTACTCCCGGAGTTTTTGGCGCTGCCAGCAAAGTAGCAAATACTCGTGTTCTGCTTGTGCGATCCCCGGGATTGGTCGGAACATTTCTACATACGGGACTTGAGCGAAACGGTGGTCAGGTAGTCCTTGAGTATCGACTCGACCTCCAGGCCGAGGCTGAGAGCAATTGCGGTACGACCACGTGCCTTGGCGGCGGTTCGAGCCAGGGCGATTTTGCTGCTTCCCTTGAACGATCCAACGCCGCAGAGCTTGGTCGGCGCGGGCTCGCCAACGTATCCTTTGATCCCCCAGCTAGGGGCACCAGCAAATTCGTTCGGCATGGTTTCGCGGGGAGAGCTTCCGCTGCTCGCGTAACCAACGGCCGCAATCATGGCAGCAGCAGACTCAAAAATTTTTGGCGACAAGAGCGGAGTTCGCATGGAGGGCTCTAGGTGTTTGGCCCACTCTGTGCGAATTGCGCCGTTACGTTTTTCCTGCCGACATCGAACGCGAAGAACGAATTGAAGCGGCGCGGTGATTTACCCTTTGCGACGACGATGATCGGTCCGTTGAATAAAAGAGTGTAGATGCGTGCCCAGCAGGGGAGGCGCTCAGCTTGCGCTGTCCTCGACGATCTCAGAAATGATCAAGCCGCCTTTTGGGCCGTCGTTCGAGATGTTGTTCACGCCGAGGATGTGCAGCAAGTTGACCATCTTCTTCAGATAGTCTGCGCTGTCTTTGGAAAGGTCGTGAAATTCGAGAGCGAGCCCAGCATCGCCATCGTCTCGGGTCACTCTGGCGTTGACGAGGAGCGGCTCGGCGCGGGATCGAATATGCACGGCAACGAGGAGTTTATCGCCAGGGACGAGCGTGTCGTTCGGATTGACACGCATTCCGCCCATTGAAATGTCGCGGCATAGCAGCACGCGGGTCGCTTCGTCGTGGACGGTGACTACATGCTTTTCAAATTTCACGCGTGGTGTCGCGCGTCGTTCGGTGCGTTCCTCGGGCTCACTGTTCCTAGCAGTTGGGCTGGACGCTAGGTGTGCCTGTGCGCGTTCAAGTCGGGCTGGACCGGTTTTGAATGTCTCGAAAACCTTGCGGAGTTGTTGGCCCTGGACGGGGGACAACCCTTCAAATGCCACCGCGACGATATGTCCCTCACTCGAGTCAGTCGCGACTGTCGTGCGAAGTGAGCGCGCCGTCAGGTTGAAACATTGGGTGTTCCCCGTTTTGGACGGGAAGAACAAGTTCATCTTCGCACCCGGCTTGACAGGCTTGTCGCATACGAGGCGTGCTCCGCGTAGCGAAATGTCAGCGAGGATGGCATCACGCCACAGTAGACCCGAACGAACTTGGACCCTAGCGCCGGCGCTTACACGACCCTGGCGACGTTTTTCTGGCCCACGGTAAACGCAGTGCAGGATGAGCAAGCGCAATGCAGCGCTGTGAACCGGTCGCGAAAGAACGAAATCAACACCATGCGACGAAGCATTTGAGCGGAGCTTGCGCGAATCGTTGTCGATGACTGCGATGCACCGCGCATTTTGCATCGTTTTAGAGTCTTTGAAGGCGCGAAGGCGTTTCTGAGAACTGATGATCAATTCCCATTCTGTAGCCCGGTCGACTTCTGTGGGGTCGCCGCCTCGCTCGACGAATGGAAACGAAAACTCATGCAGGAGCGTACGGATATCTTCGAGCTCGTCGTCGTGGAGGAGCAGTATTTTGGGATGGGAAGCTTCCGCGCTCACTTGATCCTCATTTTTCGCGGTCTGGGCCGCAGAAACCGTCAACTGCACCGAATGAATCGGCTGAACCGAAATGAAGCTGGAGCGCGCATCTCGTTTTTACGAGAAGGCTAATGAGGTTGCCGATGAGACTTCAGCGAAGGCGTCTGCGAGATGGAGTCAAAAATACGAATTGGGTAGCGTGATTTAATGGCGAACACGTTTGAACAGGACCTTGAGGTCGGACGGTATTTCTCGATACCTGCGGACGAAATCGAAGAGGCCGCGAGTCGTTCGAGTGGTCCGGGTGGTCAACACGTCAACAAGAGCAATACACGGGTTAGCCTCCGCTGGAACGTGTCACGAAGCACAGTGCCGACTCCGAGTCAGCGTGCACGCTTGCTTGAACGGCTTCGGGTTCGCTTGACCCGTGATGGTGACTTGATCGTGCATGCGGGTCGGATGCGCAGCCGCGCACGCAATCGCGACGATGCCCGTGCGCGCTTGGTCGAGTTGCTCTGCGAAGCGCTGCTCGAAAATGCGGAGCGGCGCCAGACCCGGCCGAGTCGCAATTCGAAATTGCGCGTCAAAAAGGCCAAGTCCATACGTGGTGAAATCAAACGTGGCCGAGGCCGCGTCTCCCGGGACGATCAGTAACCGCGAATTCAAGTGGGCCCTAGCTGTCGCGAAAAAATGTCGATGGACGTGACCGCAGTGAAGTCGCTGCTCCGATCGCAAAAAACCTAAATTCACCCATTGGGCGCCTGTGTCGTGATCCCGTAGAACGCTTTATCGAAGAACGGTCCGCGGCTCGCGGAAACTCGCCCTTGCCGATTTAATCTGGAGAAGACTACGGGGGTCCGAAAGAAGGCAAAGACTACGAGCGCATCGAGGTCAGCTCGCAAGCCGAAGAAAAGTGTAAAAAAGACAGGCAGGGGTGGACGCAGGCCGGCCGAAGGGGTCAGGCTCAGGTCTACCTCTGAACGCGCGCAAGAATCGAGTTGCTGTGATGTGCACCGATACCGAAGTCGGCAAGTTCCAGGCGCTCACTTCGAAGCAAAACATCCCGATTGCGACGATTGCTTACAATTTGATCGCGCGATCGCTTAAGCGCTCGTAAGTTGCGACGGGCGATCCCACCCACGTCGCGCGGCCACCACTGATCGCGCCACTTTGTCAGCCGCTGACGAGTTGGACGTGCCGTTCCCAAGACTTTCCAGCTCGCGTGCGGGCCACAAGGTCGTTCAACGTGGTCTGCGGCTCAATTTAGAACCGAACCCCTTTGGGGCGCGTCAAATTTCACCCAAAACCCCAATTTGGGCTGCGCCCGCCCGCACGGGGAAGTAGACTCGCACGCCTTTAGAACAGGGCTCAAAGCCCAGTCGCGCAGCCGCGTAATGCCCCGACGCCGCGCGAGCGAGCAATCAACTTAAAACCGCGCCCGGAAATCTACGCGCGCACCACCGGCGATCTGAAGGAAGCTCCTATGGCTAAGAAGAGTAAGACTGGTGTGCTCAAGCGTCTTCGCGAAGTGAAGAAGGCCGAAAAGGCCGCTCTCAAGCGTGAAGAGCTAAGACTGCGCAAAGAGATGGGGCCCGGCCCTTCGATTCCGGTGGACGTCGACAAGGGCGAACCCCGCGTCGCGACTGCGGACGATCTGGCAGGCTACGGCTTCCCGTCGGACGACGAAGAAGAAGAAGAAGAAGAGGCGTAGCATTCGCGGGGCCACGTTCGCAGATCTTAAGGCGTCCCGTGAGTCCTGAGTTGTGAGGCTGAGTGCTCGCTCTACGTGACGTCTTCGCTTGGGTGCTTGCAGACCAAGTTGCGGTCGCCCCATGCGTTGTCGACGCGTCCAACTGGCGGCCAGTACTTGAACTCAACGGTCCAAGCGGCCGGGTACGCCGCCATTTCACGAGAATAGCCGTGGGACCAACTGTCGCTCGATACTTCTTGCGCGGTGTGGGGCGCGTTTTTGAGCGGGTTGTCTTCGGCGTCGAGTTCGCCTGACTCGATGGCGCGGATCTCGCCGCGAATCGAAATCAGCGCGTCACAAAAGCGATCGAGTTCGCCGCGCGACTCACTTTCGGTCGGTTCAATCATGAGCGTGCCCGCCACCGGGAAACTCATCGTGGGTGCGTGAAAGCCGTAATCCATCAAGCGTTTCGCGATGTCCTCGACCACGACTCCGGAGCTGGCTTCGAACTTGCGACAGTCGATGATGAACTCATGTGCAACCAGGCCTTCCGGTCCACGAAAGAGCACCTCGTAATCATTCGCCAAACGCCCGGCCATGTAGTTCGCATTGAGAATCGCGATCTGGGTTGCCGTGCGAAGGCCCGGTGCACCCATCAGCGCGATATAAACCCAGCTGATCGGAAGGATGCTCGAACTGCCATGAGGCGCGGAGGCGACTGCGCCAACGCCGGTCGTCGGGTCGCCGGGCAGGAAAGGCCGCAGGTGTTCACGCGCCGTGATCGGCCCCATGCCCGGGCCACCGCCACCGTGCGGGATCGAAAACGTCTTGTGCAAGTTGAGATGGCACACGTCGGCACCGATCATTCCGGGTGAAGTCAACCCGACTTGGGCGTTCATGTTCGCACCGTCCATGTAGACCTGTCCGCCGCGCTGATGCACGACTTTGCAGATCTCCTGGATGGGGAGTTCGAAAACGCCGTGGGTCGACGGGTACGTGATCATCAGCGCGCCTAGGGTTTCGCTGTGAAGTTCCGTCTTGGCGCGTAGATCATCGAGGTCAACGTTGCCGTCGCGATCGCAAGCGACCGCGACACAATCAAAGCCAGCGATCGCCGCACTCGCAGCGTTGGTGCCGTGGGCGGAAACTGGGATCAAGCATGCTGTACGGTCGGAATTGCCGCGCGATTGGTGGTAGCGCTTGATCGCGAGAAGCCCGGCGAGTTCGCCTTGTGAGCCGGCATTCGGTTGCAGTGACACCGCGGGAAGCCCGGTGATGCTTGCAAGCCAAGACTCAAGCTGGGCAAATAATTCGCTATAGCCACGGGTCTGGTCCGCGGGTGCATATGGATGCATGCGGCCAACCTCGGGCCAGCTGACCGGCAGCATCGCGCTGCAC
>JASDVE010000061.1:25346-38661 GCA_041891195.1 Myxococcota bacterium
GGTTGAGCTTCATCGTGCAAGAGCCCAGTGGGATCATCGACGTATTGAGCGACAGGTCCTTCGCTTCTAGTCGGTGGATGTACCGGAGCATCTCAGTTTCGGAGCGATAGCGATGAAAGATTTCGTGCTGCATGAAGTTGCTCTTGCGCTCGAACGCTTCGGGGATCTCGTCGCTCGCGCGCGCGAACCAGTCGGCGACGTCCGCGGTTTTTTCGTCGGCGCCAAATGCAATCGCGATATTACGCACGTCTTTTGCGTCGGTGGTCTCGTCGAGCGCGATGCCAACGCTGTCGTCTTCGTAGCTGCGCAGGTTGATGCCGAGCTTCGCCGCGACATCGACGATGGCCGGGCCCGCGTTCTTGCCGCGAATGCGTAGAGTGTCGAAGAAGGGCTTGTTCCCGGTGTCGAAGCCAAGTTCGCGCAGCGCGAGTTCGAGGGCTGCCGCGTGGGCGTGGGTGCGCGTCGCAATGCGTCGCAAGCCATCGGGTCCGTGATAGACCGCGTACATACCAGCCATGATCGCGAGAAGGACTTGCGCAGTACAGATATTGCTGGTCGCCTTGTCTCGGCGGATGTGTTGTTCACGGGTTTGCAGCGCGAGTCGATACGCCGGCTTGCCGTGAGCGTCGCGCGAGATGCCGACCAACCGTCCAGGCAACTTACGCGCGAACTTTTGCTGGGTTGCGAGGAACGCCGCGTGCGGCCCCCCGAAACCCATCGGCACGCCAAAGCGCTGCGTCAGACCGACTGCGATGTCGGCTCCGAATTCGCCCGGCGGTTGGAGTATGACCAGGGAAAGCAGGTCGCACGCCACTACAATGAGCGCGCCGGCTTCGTGGGCTGCCGCGACTGTGGCGGCCGGGTCTTCAATCATTCCGTCCGTGGTCGGGTACTGGAGCAGCACACCGCACAGGTCCATTGCGTCGTAGTCGATATCGGATTCATGCCCGACATGGACGGTGAGCCCGATGCCTGCGGCGCGAGTGCGGACCACGCCGATCGTCTGTGGATGACAGCCATCGCTGACAAAGAAGCCAAGCTTCTTGCCTTGGGTTGCGGCTTTACACATCGCCATGGCTTCGGCGGCGGCGCTGGCTTCGTCGAGTAGCGATGAATTACACAGCGGCAAACCGGTGAGATCTGAAATCGCAGTTTGGAAATTCAGCAGCACCTCGAGCCGGCCCTGGGAAATTTCGGCTTGGTATGGCGTGTATTGGGTGTACCAGCCTGGATTCTCGAGGATGTTTCGCTGGACAATCGGCGGCACGATGGTGTCAGAAAAGCCCATGCCGATGCAGGATCGATTGACGACGTTGGCACTCATCATTTGCTTCAAGTGTTCGAGCAGCTCGAACTCGCCATGGGGCTCGCTCGGTAGGTAATCAAGGGCGAGAGGCTCTTTGAGCTGAATTGCCTCGGGGACCGCGGCGTCGCAAAGCGCGTCGAGATCCGCATACCCGAGTTGGTCCAACATCGCGTCGACGTCATCCGCGCGCGGGCCGAGGTGGCGTCGCGCAAACGTGTCGATCGGAGGGGCAGCCTTTGCTGGCTGAATGGCAACGCGTTGGGGGCTTGTATTCTTGGTCATGACCCAGTCCTCACCGAGGGAAGCGGAACCCATACGCTTGAAAACGATGGCCTACGAAGGTTGGCCTGTGAAGTCGTCCTACATCGATTGCGCGGTGAAACGTCCGATGATGGACCGTTCCAAGACGCGTTTGTGCGGCACGAAATCACTTTTGCGAGCGCAAGGGTACCAGTGGCGCCGAGAGTCTAACGCGATTCGTTCGCAAAACTTTGAGCCAGCCTCACCAAACTCAGGTGTTTCAAAAATAAGATGCTGTTGCGGGAAAAGCAGGGTGCAACCCAATGTGTGCAGCGGTCATCGAGTCGCCGTGGATCGAACTACGTTTTGAAGGCTCAGGCGCCCTGTGCTTGCTCGGTGAGTGGCGAAGCCTCGACGTAGGGTGCGGCGAAGAGTTCTTCTAACGACGTAAGTGCGCTCGGACAGCCGAGCACGAGGAGCCGGTCCCCGGCTTTGGGGCGGAAGCTCGGCGCTGGGACCGCGTCGATGCGGCCCGAGCGGTCGACCGCGACAATGTTCCCCCCTGTTCTGGCACGCACATTGAGTTCAGCCAACGTCATGTCCGAAGCAAAGCTCGCCGGCACGGTGACCCAGTCGTGCGCTTCTTCGCGCAGCAGGTCTACGAGCCAAGGATCGATCTGCAGCTCAGGAGCCGCTCGGATCACTCCGTAGTCCTCTTCGCGCAGGGCGTCGGCGAAGTTTCGCACCGCGGTTGGGTGAAAGTCGAAGTGGGCGAGGGCTTGGCGGAGGACTTCGATGCTGCCCTCATACTCTTCGGCAACGACCGTGGTCGCCCCGGCGACTTCGAGGGAGTCGACCTCGTGGACGAAACGCGCTCGGGCGAGGATCGGAAGGTCGGGGGCCAAGGCGCGAACGCGGGCCACAATTCTGCGGGTTGCCAATGGATCCGAAATCGCGACGGTGACGAGCTTGGCGGTTGAAACGTCGAGGCGTTCGAGAAACGCAGGGCGTGCCGCGTCGCCGAAGACGATGCGTTCCTCTGCGGCGAGGGCCACGGAGACCTTGGTCGCATTGGCGTCGACGACCACATAGGGGAGGTTTTGAGATTTCAAGAGATTTGCAAGGGTGCGTCCAGCGGGCCCGTAGCCGATCACAATGACGCGGTCTTTGTCGTTCGCGCGATCGGTAAAGGTCGCGTCCCGAGCCGATTCACTGCGGAGCCGCGAATTTTTTCCGAGCTTCGCCTCGGTCCAATCCGCGATCGCGGGCGCGGCGCGCATCAAAAATGGAGTTGCGAGTAGGCTGATGATCGAAGCTGCGAGTACGGCCTGGTGAACGTCAACGCTCAAGAGCCCCGCGCGGGCGGAGACTTCTGCAAGGACAAACGAAAACTCACCACACTGCGCAAGGGCGATCCCGGACAGCACGCTGACTTGAACACCTCGCCCCAGCAGGATGCTGCCGATCACCGCGACGACGAGTGCTTTCACGAGGGTCGCGGCCAACAAGATCCCGAGTACAAGCGGGGCTTGGTCAATCATCACCCTCGGTTCAAAGAGCATCCCGATGGCGGTGAAGAAGATCCCAAGCACGACGCCGCGCAGCGGGACGACTTCCGAAAACAACTGGTGGGCATAGGGTGACGAACTTGCCGCGACTCCGGCGATGAAGGCCCCGACGGCGAGCGTCAAGCCAAGCTGTTCTGCGAGGAAGGCACTCCCGAGTACGATCAACAGTGCGAGCAAGCTGAACAGGTCGGACGATCGCAAGCGCGCCATTCGGTCGAGGGCAAACGGCACGACGAACCGAACGATAAGCAACACCGCGGCGAGCCCAAACGCAGCGCGCCCAAGTTCGAGCGCCACGTCGAGTGCCGACGATGCTGCAGCGTCTGCAAGGAGGGGAACCAGCAACAAGAGTGGCACGATACTCAGGTCTTGAAATACCAGGACCGACGTCGCGAGTTGGCCGTGCGGCGTATTCACGTGGGCTTGATCCGATAACAGTCGCAACACCAACGCTGTACTCGACATGGCGACGATGGCACCCAGAATTACCGCTTCGCCATTCGCCATCCCGAACCCGCGTGCAAAGCCGTAGACGATCAGCATCGTGATCCCGAGCTGCGCGCCACCGCCGATGAGCGCGCCTCGCCAGAGACGCCGCACGCGGTCAAGCGGCAGGTCGAGACCGATCTCGAACATCAAGAACACGACGCCAATTTCGGCGAGCGCGCGAACGAGGTCGGGCTCGGGCACGAAACCCAGCACGCCTGGACCCGCAATCGCACCGACCACCAAGAAGCCCGCGATCGCAGGAAGCTTGATGCGTTCGAACAGTGCGAGCCCGATGGCCGAAAGACCGAGCAGCACGATGACTTCGAACAGTTGGATCGAGTGGTCGATCGGGGGGTTCAAGGGTGGCGGCCGCCTATGGCTTCGGGGGGAGGAGAGGGACTGCCTGCCGTTTCGAGATGCTCGCCAGTGCTGCCCATGTCATTCCATGCGCAGTAGCGATCGAGAATCGTTTGACTGGATCAAGGTTCTCATTCTTAATCGGCTCGGGAACGGAAAATACTGAGCGTCGATCCACCAGTCCGCGCAATCGTTGCGACAGCGGGGCGCGACTTGCATCGAGAGTTCCGGCTTAATGCGCAGTCTCCGCTCAGCATCGCCGCTAGCGGGCAAAATGAAATGCTGAAGTCGTTGGCGGGCGACCAGGTGTCGATGTCGTCGAGGTCGAGTCGACCTCAACCGTCAAACCCAATGGTGTTGTATCCCGACACTTGCCACAAGCACGTTGAATGGCTGGAGGAGTTTGTCGATCGAATCGCGCCGGGGGAAGTGCCGCATCTTTTTAAACCGACTCATGCGTTCTCGGGAGTTTTTCATTCGTCAACGCCGTTGCTTGTGTTGCACAACCGTCCTCAAAACTTCCTCTCGATTCGGAATTGGTTAGTGTTGCGACGCAGTGAAAATTGCTCGGGAGACTCTCTGAAGCGATCCGCGACCGGAGGCCCGACACCTTTCTGTTTTTTTGCTCGGGGGGAGCGCATGTCTGTTCAAATTCTCAATTCGCCGCGTGCACGCGGGCTGATGGTCTTGACTGCACATCCCGAGGGCTGCCGCGTCCTCGCTGAGCGTCAAATCGCCCGGGCCAAGGCCGCCTTCGCAAAACCGCGTGCCGCCGCCGAGGGCAAAACCGCGTTGATTCTCGGAAGCACAACGTTCGGCTACGGGAGTTCGACAGCGATCGCGCTCAAAGAGGCCGGTTTCTCGAAAATAATCGGGCTCGGTTACGAAACACCGCCGACGTTTCGAAAAGAGAAGGTCGCGATGGCGCCGGCCGGCTGGTACCTGACAGCCGCGCTCCACAACGCCTACCCCGAACAGCGAACTTACTTCGCCGACGGTTTTGCCGACGAGACCCGCGATCGGGTGATCGCCGACTTGAAAGAGGCCGGGGACGGGATCGACCTTCTTTTATACAGCGTTGCGGCCCCGCGCCGAACCCATCTCGGCGAAACCTGGAGTTCGGCTCTCAAAGTGATCGGTGAGCCTTTGGACGTCGTGGGCCTCGACTATTCGAGCGGCGAACACAAAGAGGTGAGCCTCGAACCCGCAAGTGAACTCGAGATCGAGCAAACCCGCCGCGTCATGGGGGGAGACGATCTCGACTTGTGGGCCAATGCGTTGCTCTATGCCGGCCTTGCAAACCCGGGCTTCAAGGTTGCGTCGCTCAGTTACATCGGCCCCGAATTTGAGCCCCTGCGTCGGATCTACTGGGATGGCGCTTTGGGCGGAGCGAAGAAGCACATTGACGAGACGACCCGCAGCCTAAACGTCAGACTCGACAGCGGGCTTGGTGGCGCCGCGTTTACGAGCATGAACCCGGCAGTCGTGACCGGCGCCTCGGTCGCCATCCCTGCGATGCTCAAGTACATCGCCGACTATCTGGCGGTGGTCGACAATGGTGTTGGGGTATACGACGACCCGCTGGAAGTTGGAATCAACTTCGCGCGTGCGCTTTACGGCGACGGCGAACCCTGGCGCAAGCTGCTCGACGACGAAGGGCGACTTCGCCTTGATGCAAACGAGCTTGACCCGAAGCTTCAGAGTGCGATCGGTGCACTTTGGGGAGAGGCGAAGCCGGGGGCGGTGCCTGAACGCACAGCCCGAGGGTTGGAGTTGTTCAAGCAAGAGTTCATGCAGCTCTTTGGATGGCAGGTGGATGGAGTGGATTATGACGCTCCCGTAGATTTTGCTCCGGCGCTTGGGGAAGACCAAGGGGTTGTGCATCTCATTGCTGAGTGAGATGGGTGAAACCTGGGCCGCCCCCCCCCCCCTCAGCCGTTCCTCGGTTCGTCGCGGATCGGCGAGTGTGGTGGTGTTTAATGGGGATCGTCTTGCTTGGGTGTGGGGATGGGGAATGACGATACGATTGATGCTGACGTTGCTCGTAGTTCTTGAGGTAAGGTACGCCGCTGGCCGATAAAGAGCAGGTCGGTTGAACGTCACACACTCGAAACAAACGCGTCCCGCGGCACCATTGGAAGGCGACACCATGGCGAACTCAAATCACCCCATTGCGGATCAGGACGAAGACGAACCCATTGCCCCGCAGTCGTCGTTTGCCGATTTTGGCATCAACGCGGGTGTCGTTGAAGAAATTCTTGAGACGTACCACGTAGACCCAGGCTCGGTTGATGCGAGTTGGTCTCGCGAGTTCGGCCCATCGCGAACGGGTCGTCGCGAACCGAACGGCGAATCGAACGGCGCGAGCACTCCGCAAGTTGCAAGGACGGCGTCTCCCGTCGCGCCGACTCCGCAGCGTGAACCAGCCACCCAAACGAGGGCAGTGGTGCAAGAGGACGCACCGCAAGCCGGTCAATCCGCTGAAAAGTTTTCGGAACACAACTTAATAGCAGCGGACAAGAATGCGCGTGTCCTTCGTCTCATTCACGCGTTCCGCGCGCGCGGTCACCGGATCGCGGACAGCGACCCCTTGAGTGGGGATACCAAGTACTGTCCGGAACTCGACCCCGCGCACTATGGCTGTGGTAACCAAGATCTCGACGATCTCTTCACCGTGGGCGACTTGCCGGGCGGTTCTGTGCAACGGTTGCGCGACATCCTCGATCGCTTGCGGACGACCTACTGCGGAAGTGTCGGTGTCGAGTACACCCACGTGCAAGACCCAGGTCGCAAGCTTTGGCTGCAACAACAGATGGAGCGCGACGAAAACCGTCCCCACATCGACCCGGGCCAGCTGAAGCGTACCTATGAAAAACTCTGCGCCGCAGAGATGCTTGAACAATTTCTCCATACGAAGTTCTTGGGGCAGAAGCGATTTTCACTCGAAGGTGGGGAAGTGGTGATTCCGCTTCTCGATTACATCATTGAAAGTGCGCCGCGTCATGGCATTGTGGAGTACGTGCTCGGCATGAGTCATCGCGGGCGACTGAACGTGCTTGCCAACGTGATGCAGAAGCCGCTTGACGTAATTTTTTCTGAATTCAACGACAGTCCGCTGCTTGACCTGCCATTCGGTTCCGGCGACGTGAAGTACCACAAGGGCTTTTCACTGGATCGTCGCGTTCAGACGGGCGAGCGTATCCACCTGACCCTGACGTCGAACCCTTCCCATCTCGAAGCGGTGAACCCTGTCGTTGAGGGACGCACCAAGGCGAAGCAAGTGCGCATGGGAGATACGGCGGGCAAGCGCATCATGCCGATCATCCTGCACGGCGATGCCGCGTTTTCGGGGCAGGGAATCGTGGCCGAAACCTTGAACCTTTCGCAGCTTGAAGGCTATTCCACGGGCGGCACGCTTCACATCATCATCAATAACCAGATCGGTTTTACGACAACGCCCGCCGAAGCGCGGTCGACGCTTTACTGCACCGATGTCGCGAAGATGATCCAGGTGCCGATCTTCCACGTAAACGCGGACGACCCGGATGCTGTGCTTCATTGCGCGGAACTCGCGATGAACTATCGCGAGCGTTTCGGAAGCGACGTCGTGATGGACGTAATCGGCTACCGCCGTCATGGACACAACGAGGGCGATGAGCCCGCATTCACCCAGCCGCGTTTGTACGCGAAGATCCGCAGCCGTCCGTCGGTGCGCCTGCTGTATAAGGATCTCTTGGCAGAACGTGGAGACGTGAGCGCCGAAGGTGTGGCACAAATTGAGGACGCGGTTCGGGCGAAGCTCGATCGCGGGCTCGAAGATGCAAACGTCGGAGCCGTTGATCCCGCCGAACCGTACGAGCCCCAAGGTCCGTGGACCGGGTTCTCTCGCGTGCTCTCCGACGACGACATTCAAACGGGAGTATCGGTTGAGACGCTTGCGCAAATTGCCGAGGGCATTGCGTCGGTGCCGAGTTACTTTCGCCCCCACGCAAAGCTGAAAGGCTTGCTCGATCGCCGCCGCAAGGTGGTGGCCGAACGCTTGCCGATCGACTGGGCGATGGGTGAAGTATTCGCCTTCGGGAGCCTGGTACTCGAAGGCACACGCGTCCGCTTGTCGGGTCAAGACAGTTCACGGGGGACATTTAGTCACCGGCACGCGGTGCTGGTCGACCAAGACAGCGGTGAGGAGTACACGCCGCTCGATCACATTTCCGAACAGCAAGCGCGCTTCGAAGTGTTTGACAGCTTGTTGTCCGAAGCCGCGGTACTGGGCTTCGAGTACGGCTACAGCCTTGCGGAACCGGGAACGCTCACCCTGTGGGAAGCCCAATTTGGCGACTTCGCAAACGGTGCCCAGGTCATCATCGATCAGTTCATCGGCTGCGCCCACGTGAAATGGGGTCGCATGAGTGGGCTCGTGATGTTGCTCCCTCATGGTTACGAGGGGCAAGGGCCCGAGCATTCGAGTGCCCGCATCGAACGCTACTTGCAGATCTGTGCAGAAGATTCGATCCAGGTCGTCAACTGCACAACCCCGGCGCAACTCTTCCACGTGCTGCGTCGCCAGATGCGCCGCACTTTCCGTGCACCGCTTGTGATCTTTACGCCAAAGAGTTTGCTCCGGTCGCCCGAAGCGACTTCCTCGATCGAAGACTTCACGGACGCGCGTTTTCAGCGGGTGATCGAAGACGCAAACGCGGTGAACAGCCCCGAAGCCGTTGAGCGGGTATTGATCTGTAGTGGCAAGGTTTACTACGACTTGATGGCCGAGCGGAAGAAGCGTTTCGAAGGTAGCGAAGGTCGCGTTGCGATTTTGCGTCTTGAACAGCTCTACCCCTGGCCTGACGACATCCTGGGTGAGATGATCGCGCAGTATAAAAACGCGCTGCGCGTTGTCTGGGTTCAGGAAGAGCCTGCCAACATGGGGGCTTGGACGTTCGTGCGCGAGCGCATCCAAGGTTTCTTGCCCGAGTCTGCCACGCTCGCTTACGCGGGACGCTCGCCATCAGCCAGTACGGCAGTGGGTTCAACGCGGGTTCATATCAAGCAGCAGAACGAACTACTCGAAGCGGCGTTCGAAGCGCTTGGGTAAGAGCATTGGTTTGGGCGCGCGTCGATCGGCGCGAACCTACGAGCCGAATAAGTCGAGTTGTCCGAGTGTTGGACGTCGAAAGCTTTTGTTCGAAAGCTCGGTGCGGTCCGACTGGAGTCCGGCGCGCTTGCGTGCGACTTCGAAGAGCGTGTGGATCTGGTCCGCGAAGACGCCCTGCCCTTGCATCCGCGCGCCAAAGCGCGACTCGTCGAGTTTGCCGTTGTGGACCGACCGAATGCGCCGCATCACCTTGTCTTTCCTATCGGGAAAATGGCGAGACAGCCAAGCAGAGAACAGGTTCTGCACTTCGCCTGGCAATCGCACGACGCTGTGCCCCGCAAACTTCGCACCCGCATTGGCAGCGGCTTCGAGAATCTTCGGGATCTCGTGATCGGTTAGCCCCGGAATCACCGGGCCAATCATGACACCAACCGGAATTCCCGCATCCGCAAGCGCCGCGACCGCGCGAATGCGCTGCTTGGGATGCGATGCCCTCGGTTCCATCACCCGGTGAAGCGAGCCATCGAGGGTCGTGATCGATAGGTAGACTGCCACGGCGCGATACTGGGCGAGAACCTTTAGATGATCGAGGTCTCGCGTGACCATCGCGTTTTTGGTGATGATGCCAACGGGGTTTCGACAGTCGGCCAATACTTCGAGACAACCGCGGGTAATGCCAAGCACGCGTTCGACGGGTTGATACGGGTCGGTGACGCCGCTCATTCCGATCGTCTGTGGTTTGTAACTGCGCTTTTGGAGTTCGCGGAGCAGGAGCTTCGGCGCGTCTTCTTTAACAAGGATGCGAGTTTCGAAGTCGAGGCCTGCCGACATGCCGAGGTATTCGTGAGTCGGTCGCGCGTAGCAGTACACACAACCGTGTTCGCAGCCGCGGTACGGGTTCAGGCCCGTGTCGTAATGAATGTCTGGACTGTCGTTTTGGGTGAGCACCGTTCTGCTCGCGTCGCGCAGGTAGTGGGTGCGGGGCAGGCGCGGGCGGCCCGGGCCCTCCCCCGACTTCGCTTCCATTTGCTCGCGTTCCTTCGCCTCCAGATCTTCCACGTGATAGAGACGCTCGAAGCGGCCATCCGGATTCTCGGACGTTCCGCGTCCGCGGATCGCTTCGCGACCCGGCGCTTGCCAATCAGGCGGAGCATCGAATGGAGTGGTGTCGCGTGTCTTATCGAACTGAGAGCGATTAGAGGGGGGACGAGTTGTCATGAGGACGAAAGTAAGACGAAAGACAGAAGGCGTCAAACCTGTCGCAAAGGTCTTGTGACATCTTCGACGCGGCTGGACATCCCGATCGTTTGCCCGTGTTTCCTGGGCCTCTCGCCACTCACTTTTACTTGACCGGCACCGGTCTTATCCGGAGACTCCCCGCGCAACGGAGCGCCAGCAACGCAATCAATAGAGGAAGCCAACATGGACCTGAGTTACAGCACTGAAGCCGAGGCGTACCGCGAAACGGTCTCGTCATTTTTGGAAGCCAACTGGCCCCTCAAAGGAAAAGAGAAAGAACTGTCCTTCGACGAGCAGTGCACCCTCTTTCGCGATCGCGCGACCGAGGCTGGCTTTCTTTATCGAAGCATTCCCAAGCAGTACGGCGGCTCGGAGCAAGAGACGGACGCCCTTTCTGCTCAGGTGATTCGCGAAGAGTTCGGCAAGAAATGGGCGCCCATGGAAGCGCGCGGCATTGGCACCATGATGCTTGCGCCTACCCTGCTCGAACGCGGCGAACAGTGGATGAAGGATCGTTGGGTCCAGAAGACGCTCTTCGGCGAAATCAAATGGTGCCAGGGCTATAGCGAGCCGGGCAGCGGCAGCGATCTCGCATCACTCAAGACGCGCGGTGAACTGGTCGGCGACGAATGGGTGATCAACGGCCAGAAGATCTGGACCACGAATGCTCACGAAGCCGACTTCATGTTTATCTTGGTCCGCACCGAACCCGACGCGTCCAAGCACGCGGGCATTTCCTATCTGCTCCTCGACATGAACCAACCCGGCATCGAAGTACGCCCGCTCAAGACCATGACGGGAACGGTGGACTTCAACGAAGTGTTCTTTAATGACGCGAGAACACCGAAGGACTGGATCGTGGGCAAGCGTGGCGAAGGCTGGACGGTGTCGCGCACGACGCTCAAGCATGAGCGCAATTCGATCGGCGCAACGGAGCAGACCAACGCGCAGTTCAGTCGCTTGAAGAAGCTCGCGCAGGAAACCATTATCGATGGGAAGCCCGCAATCGAACGCGAAGACATTCGCGAGCGCTTGTCGATTCTCGAAGGCCACATCCTTGCACACAAGTATTCAGGCTTTCGCCAGCTCACCAAGGATGCATCCGGGGAAGACCCCGGGATCATTCGCTTGATGACCAAGCTCTACTCTACCGAGATCGGCCACTTGGTGTCCAAGCTGGCGATGGACTTGATCGGCGACGACGGCCTCTTGGGCGCCGGCGACGCGCGCATGGGTGCGATTCCCAGTGGCAACAGCGCTTGGATCGGCCAGTACATGTATTCGCTCGGCATCGCGATCGCGGGTGGCAGCGCCAACATTCAACGCAACGTCATCGCGGAACGCGGCCTTGGTCTTCCTCGAGACGCCGCAGCGGACAGGAGCAAATCAAATTGAACTTCGACCTCACTGATGAACAACGCATGCTGCAAGAGACCGTCGCACAGTATGTTGAAAACGAATGCCCCATGGCGCGCCTGCGCGAAATTTTTGATGGCGACCAAGGCCACGACCCCGTGCTTTGGAAGGGCCTTGTTGAACTCGGCGTTGCGGGCCTCGCGATCGGCGAACAATACGGCGGCGCCGGACTCGAAATGCTCGACCTCGCGGTTGTTGCAGAGAAGCTTGGACATGCGGCATTCCCCGGCCCGTTCTTCAACCACGCGCTTGGTGCACTCGCGATCGAACTCGCGGGTAGCGACGAACAAAAAGAAGCTTGGCTTCCCAAGCTCGCCGCTGGAGACGCGTTGGCGAGCATCGCTTTTTCAGACCCCAGCGGCGGCTGGCAGCCGGGTGATTGGTCGCTGGAAGCGGGTGACACTCTCACTGGAACAAAGAGCATGGTGCCCTTCGCGAGCGAAGCGGACGTAATCGTGGTCGGTGTCACGGGCGGGGGCAGGGTTCTCGTTGCGAAGGGCGCGGCCGGTCTTCATTGTGAACGCCTCGACGGTGCAGACCGCAGTCGTCGGATTGACGATGTGACCTTTGAAAACACACCGTGCGAAAGTCTTGCCGGCGGCGTCGAAGCCGCACCCAAGGTGCGCGACGTGGGCCTCGTGCTGCTTGCCGCGGACGCGATCGGGGGAGCCGAGCGCTGTATGGAGATGTCGGTCGAATATGCAAAGACCCGCCAGCAGTTTGGTGTCGTGATTGGTCAGTTTCAGGCGCTCAAGCATCAACTCGCCGACATGGCGCTCGCCGTTGAGCCGAGCCGGGGCCTGTACTGGTACGCCGCGCACGCACTCGACCATGTAGAAGAAGACGCAGAGCGCACCGCCGCGATCGCCAAGGCCCATATCACTGACGCATTCATGCAAGTCGCACGTGACGCGACCGAAGCGCACGGCGGCATCGGCTTTACTTGGGAAGGCGACACCCAAATGTGGTTCAAGCGCGCGATGTTCGATCGCGCTTTCTTGGGCTCGCCATCAAGTCACCGCGCACGCGCTGCGGAGTTGGGTGATTGGTAGGGCGATGAGCCTGGGCGCGCATTTTCGTCAAGTACGAGGTTTTTCTCGCGCATCGGCAACCCGCTCTCATGCCAGGGCTCAAGTTCGGGATGCATCGCCTCGATCCGCTGCGGCTGGTTCACGATCCGCGTGAGTTTGTTCGGATCAAAATTGCGATCTACGCGCGAGCCTGTCCCGTCTCGAATGACGAAAGGTTGTCCTTGTCGACTCTCTCCTTGTAGACGGCGAAGCAGTGTGGCCATTGGGTGACGATCCGTCCCGACGAAGTGCGGTAGTAGTCGTTCGCGCCGACTTGCCAGACGGCAACGCTGTTGAGTTCTTCCTGAAGGCCGTCGTTGTATTCGTCCATCACGTCGCGTCGAACGTCGATCCAGTCGGCTCCTGCGCGGTCGGCCTCTTCGATGAGTCGCAGCGCGTACGCGATCTGGAACTCAAGCATTAGGATGATCGAGTTTCCGCCGTTGGTGTTGGGCCCGTAGAGAGAGAAGAGGTTGGGAAAGCCACGGGTCGTCTCGCCGTAGTAGGCTTCCGGGCAATCTTCCCAGGCGTCGTGGAT
>JASDVE010000062.1:0-866 GCA_041891195.1 Myxococcota bacterium
ATCGCGCGCGCGGCATTGAAATTGACTCCGACGAAAGTTTCGTTTCCGACGGCAGCAATCAAGACAGCGGAAACATCCAGGAAATTTTCGGCCAGGATTCGACCTTGCTCGTCACCGACCCAAGTTATCCCGTCTACGTCGACACGAACGTGATGGCGGGCCGCACGGGAGGTGCAGACGACAACGGCTACTACGGCGGGATCAAGTACTTGCCGGCAACCGAAGAGAACGGCTTCATGCCGAATCCGCCGTCCGAAGCGATCGAGCTCGCTTACTTGTGCTCACCCAATAACCCAACGGGTGCAGTCGCAACCCGAGAGAACCTCGAAGCATGGGTTGCCTGGGCAAAAGAACACGACGCGGTCATATTGTTCGATGCCGCCTACGACGCCTTCATCCAGGACGATTCGCTCCCGCGGTCGATTTACGAGATCGAAGGCGCGAAAGACTGTGCGATTGAAATGCGCAGCTTTTCCAAACGTGCGGGCTTTACCGGCGTTCGCTGCGCCTACATGGTGATTCCCAAAACCGTGACAGGCACAACCGCTTCGGGCGAACGCGTTGCACTCAACCAACTTTGGGGACGACGACACGCCACGAAGTTCAACTCCGTCCCGTATGTAATCCAACGCGCGGCGGCAGCAACGTTCACTCCCGAGGGCCAGGCGCAGACACAAGAACAAGTTCGCCACTACATGGAAAACGCACGACTCATTCGCGACGGGCTTTCGGCTGCGAACTTCACCGTGTTCGGGGGAGAGCACGCGCCGTACATTTGGATGCGCACCCCAGACGGCCAAACTTCTTGGGACTGCTTCGACACCCTACTTTCCCAAGCCCAGGTGGTCGGCACACCCGGGTCGGGG
>JASDVE010000062.1:876-8021 GCA_041891195.1 Myxococcota bacterium
GGATTGGGGCGCGCGTTCTGTCCATGCGAGTTCCCACCGATCGTCCTCGCCCCGCAAACAGGCAACGGTCGCCGTAGGGAAACTCACGGGCGTACGCGTCGAATTGCCGCTGGTCAGCATCCCCACGAGTCGAGCGACGAATGGCAAGTGTCCGACGAGCATCAGTGATTCGCGTTCACCGAACAATGTGAGGGCGAACGGGGCGACGGGGTCATCGGGATGAATCCCCGGTGTTTCGATGACACCGGCCGACGGATCGAGAACAGTACCGATGAGCGACGCGGTGTCGCGCGCACGTTCGTAGCCGCTGTGGCGAATCTGTCTGACGCTGACCCCGCGGACGCGCAATACCTCGGCTACCGCGTTTACTTCTCGGCGGCCGTGGTCACTCAGCTGCCGTGCAGCATCGACCAGGCCCGAAAGCGCTTCACCATGACGGACGATATATAAATTCATCTACGCCTCACATCCGAGATCACGTGGTTCATGAAAAACAGTCAACGTGAGACTACACCCGTCTTCCATCGACTGTTCCGACCTGGCCACCGGGCTGGATGAATTCGACCGTATTGCCATGCGGATCGCGCACAAACATCTGCCCGGCCACATCACCCAACCCAAGAACTTCGAGACCGGCTTCTTCGAGGCACGCCTTGGTTGCCCCGTAGTCTTCGACTTCGAATGCAATGTGATTCGCAATGGGGCTGCCGTTTCCCTCAGCCTTGGGTGCGTCCATCTCCCCCGGCGGTTCAATCAAGTGGAGTTGTACGGATCCCGCTTGATACCAAGTGCCACGAATCCCCATTTCAGGTCGTACGATTTCCGGGAGACCGAGCAACTCACCATAAAACTGACGGGCAGCGTCGAGATCCGAAATCGTGAGTGATACGTGATGCGTTCCTTTGGTCAGCATAGAGTTCTCCGTTTGTGGTCTGTACTCGAGTCGAGCGCACCCATGATACTGCGCAAATTTTCGGTCGCTTGAGACGGCCAACATTCTCTGCGGATCCTCGCGTCACGGCCAAGAGTGTGTGACGCTTGGATGCACGACGTGTCCAAAATCAAACCCATATCAGGAGACCGTCATTTGAAAATCTATGTTGCGGTCATTTTCGTGTTCGGCGTGCTCGCCGTAGCCAGCGCAGGTGTTTCTCATGCAGAAGCAAACCCTCGACTCGAGGCCTGGCTAGACTCAAACTTGCCCGATCTCGTGAACACCTACCGCGAGCTTCACGCCCACCCAGAACTCTCCCTTGAAGAAAAAGAAACCGCCGCACGCGTCGCGAAAGATTTTTTGAGCGCCGGTTACAAAGTCACAGTCGGGGTCGGAGGCCATGGTGTCGTTGGCGTTCTGAAAAATGGGCCGGGCCCAGTGGTTTTGATTCGAGGGGACACCGACGGGCTTCCGGTACGCGAAGAAACCGGCCTTTCATACGCGAGCAAAGTGACGAGTCGACGCGAAGACGGAACCGAAACCGGGGTCATGCATGCCTGCGGTCATGACATCCACACCACAAATTTGATCGGGACCGCGCGCTATCTGGCGGACGCCCGCGACACTTGGTCTGGCACGATCGTCGCCATCGCCCAACCCGCCGAAGAACTTGGGCGCGGCGCTGTCGCGATGATGGGAGACGGTCTATTCGAACGTTTTCCACGCCCCGACTACACGGTTGCCCTGCACGTCGAATCGGCGATGGCAGCCGGTACGGTCGGATATACCGCGGGGTGGTCCCACGCCAACGTCGACGCCGTCGATGTCACAATATTTGGTCGCGGGGGACATGGTGCGCGCCCCCATACCACCGTTGATCCCGTCACGGCCTCGGCCTTTTTCATTACCCAGTTGCAGACCATTGTCAGTCGCCGTGTCGACCCGCTCGATCCGGCGGTGATTACGGTGGGTTCGATTCACGGCGGACACAAACACAACGTCATCCCCAACGAAGTGACGATGCAGCTCACGGTTCGTTCGTATTCAGACCCCGTTCGCGAAACGCTGCTGAGCGGCATTCGACAAATTGCCGAAGACACCTGCAAAACATTTCAGTGCCCGAAGCCCCCACAAATCAGCGTTCGCGATCAGTACACGCCGGCCGTATATGCCGACCCAGAACTGGTTGAAACTGCGAAGCGCGTCTTTGAGCGTGCTCTGGGTAGCCACAATGTCATCGAGCGCCGGCCCTCGATGGGGGGAGAGGACTTTGGCCGCTATGCCCGAACACTGGACGTCCCAGGGATCATGTATCGCCTTGGATCGATCGACCCCAAATCACTTCGCGAAAGTACTGCGCCTAACGGAACGCCGCTTCCGTCCTTGCATTCCAGTCGCTACGCACCGGTCCCGAAACCAACGCTTCGAACGGGCATCGTCACGATGAGCGAATTGGTCTTGGAGCTACTTCCCAAATAAGCGCAGCAGTTGGAACGTTGCTCCGGCACACAGCAAAGCCGTCTCTCATTTGCCGAGGCGCACGGCTGCCGAAAGCGCGGCTCCAGTCCTGGCTTCGGCCCTCGACACGCTCATTGTGCTCTCTACCCGCTCCGCGGCGTTGAACGGGAATTGGGCCCGGTGAAGACACGCGCGGGCCCCGCACAATCAATGTCGCTCACCGTTTCGTGCCGGGCGCGGGCGGGGGGCGGCGAGCCGGCCCGTTCGTCTTGTCACTCAACAGCAATTGAGTTGGTGATGACGGGTGCGTCCTGCTCCAGTGCAGACAAAAAGAACCGGATACGTTGTTCGATTGATGCAGGTGAAACCTGTGCGCAAAAGTGCCCCTCTGCGGCGACTTCGGCGCTCATCGAGTACGGGCTGCAACCCATTTCAACGTCAGTTCCCGCGATGCCCGCAGGAACAACTTGATCGTACGCTGCGCTCGCATTCGGTCCCATATTCTTGGTAATCGGTGCTGGGGCACTCGGCAAAAACGCTACCGCTCGCGGGCTTGGTTCAAGCATGGGAATCGGCCCCAACAACCATGCCAGTGCATCGGTAAATCGGTTTGGAATACGGGAATCTTCAAGGCCGGCGATAAGCAACACGCTCGCTTTTTGCGAGTTCCCGTCGATCGCAATGGGATCGCGATATAAATGACGCGCGTGATTGAACGGATCCTGACGATCGATGGCAGTTTGTAAGAGCGACAACACCAACCAAAGATTCCTCCCTTCTCCCCCCATCAAGGTTTGCGACAACTGAGGTGCGATCGACGCATCGATCTGGTGCGTCAGCATTTCAGCGATCGGCGCGCCGCCCGCAACCAGCGCTGCCGCGCCAACCTCTGGCGCATAGGCGAGAAACGCAGGCGCATGATTGGCACCCTCGCTGACCCCCAAGTAACTGATCGGCGCATCGACGTTCAGGTCGCGAGTCCCACGCTCACCACGCGGCGGCAGAAAGTCGAAGTCGCCCAACGCGTGCACAAGTCGCAGCAACGCAAGTTGTTCGGCGTGGGTGGTGAGCCAATACTCGGGCATGCGCCGGTTGTGCGCGAGCGCAACCAAACTCGCGGCCAGTTGCGCGACAATCGACGTTTCGTCGGGTGCATCCGAAGCAAGCTCGCGGTTAAACACGTCAGTGAAGCCGAGCACCGCGAAACCGGCCGCGGCAAGACCGCGACGGGCTTCGATGGGAACTTCAGTCGTGGCGTCGCCGGGATTTCCATGTTGGTAGATCACGATTGGCGCGCCCTTTTCGCCGACGCTGCGCGGCAGGGCCAAAGTGAATGGGACGTCAATCGTTCCCACGATTACCGGCAAACCAGCTTCGTCCCGCACCACGTTGGCCCCGTCACGCCACCGCGGCGCCTGCCATGTACCGTGGACCACCGCCGCGACTTCGCCCGCTTCCGGGTCGATGCGATCGACTCGGAAGGTCGGGAGCGGGAGCTGTTGCAACCGCGCTCGTACGTGAAGCAGGTCCCGCGACAGTCCATCCAACGAACCCGTCGTATAGCTTGCGATCAACGCCATGTCTTCTCTTGGAATCGGAGGTTGGGCGATGTTTTCAACAACCCATAACGCCGAGTCAGAACTTCTTCGCGCACGCTGCAGGGCTTCGCTGTCGTCCGCGCGACGCGGTTGAAACACACGCTGCATAAATGGAGACGGGCGATACGCGCGCCCGGGGTCTACGCGCAATGCACGGGTGACCACGACGCCGATTCGTCCGCGCGCGCGAGCCGGCGTCAAAGGAAACAACAACAGCGAGTACTGACGCACGCCACCGACGCCCAGATCTTCTCTCGTTTCGGCCACGAAGGGAATGCGCTCGGTAAACGTTTCGCTGCGCGGATCGACGTCAAACATTTGCACCGAAGAAGCCGGGTGCACGGACTCTGTCGCGCTCTGCGGCAATGACGCGAGATCGATCCCGTCGGACAAGGCGATGTAAACATGTCCCATCGCGCTGAAGCCGTCGCGATCGCGGACATCCGCATCGAGTTGAGCCGCTAACTGATCGATTGGCGACTGCGATTCGTGTGTTCGAATGTCGATCCTTCGTTTCGTTGACGACGTGGGATCGCTGCGGGTGAAGTAGTCATCGGGAAACGGAGATGACAAACCTTTGCGCTCGCGATCGTATTCAACGAACGCGGGCCTGCCGGCTATCGCAGTCGTAAACGCGAGACGCTGGGATCGACCGACTTCCGTCCATTCGAAACTGCACCGTTTGCCTGGCGGCAACTGCCCGTGTGGATTCAAAAACCAGAATGTCGCGCTGGCTTGGTGAACTTCAAAGCGAATTCGACGATTCGCGCATGTCAGTCCAAACGATGAGCGGAGTTCCTCGTCGGGGGCTTCCGAAAACTCGAGCTGAATCCATTCCCCCTGCGCGAGATTCTTGGTTCCCTGGCTGGGCCAACTCGAGACGAGCCTCGCCCCGGGTGGGGCGGCTGGCTTAGGGACAAAGTAGGACAACCGCCGGACGTGAGTTTCGCGCCCGCGAAGGGATACGAACGAGGCTTTGAGCCGTACGACATGGCGGCCTCCGGTCGCCGGCACGATCAGGCTCACCGGTTGAATGAGCGCCGAAACCCCATTCGATGCGACGCTCACCGGCTGATAATCCAACATAACCGACAGCGAGCCGGGAACGTACCCGAGCGCCAGGTCGATTTCGAAATGGGTGACATCCGTGGGGACGTCGGCTTTTCCGGTCGCGATCCATTGAACTTGGATCGGAGGCCGCCCGTCTCCACATGCAAACGCAAGGAGACACACCAAGACCAACAGAAAGCGCGGCCAAGCGGGACGGCCGATAATGACGCGGCTCCAACACGCCGGCGTTCGACCGCCGCGCGGCGGCTCCGAGAAGGAAGCAGACCACACGATTGCTCGCACATCCACGGCCACTCCGTGATCCTCCGAATCCGATTGAGGCTAACACAGTGCTTCGGTTACGAATGACCGAGTATGCATGTTATGGTTAAGCCCCACCAAAGCCGCACACGTTCGTATGACCTGAACTAGGAGATCCCAATGGCCGAAACGACCATGCCCCGCACTGCAAAAATTGCTTCTACCTTTGGCAAGTTTTCGCCTTCTTGCGTTCTCGCTGGCTTGATCGGCATTCATCTTGGCGTTATTCCGCCGCTTGGAGGATTCCTGTTTTTTCAACTCGGATTGTTGACCGGCTTGCTTGCCCTTGGCTTCGGCATCGCGGCCGTTGTCATGACGCGCGACAACCCCGAGGGCCCCGGACGTTCGGCGGGCTGGCTTGGAATGGCGTCGGGCATGGTGATCTTAACGGTTACGGTCGCGGGTGCGGGCGGCGGTACTGGCGTGCCTTCGATCAACGACATCACGACCGACCTTGAAGATCCACCGCAGTTCGCCCAAGCATCGGTCGTCCCCGACTTTGAAGGGCGAGACATGAGCTATCCGCTGGCCTTCGTAGAACAAGTCCGATCGTTTTACACAGACATTCAGCCGGTTCGACTCGATCAAGACCCCGCGACCGCGTACCAGAAAGCCGTCGCCACGGTTCAGGGTCTTGGCTGGAAAATCGTTTACCAGGATACTTCGGCGATGACGATCGACGCGAGAGACACCTCGCTCGTGTTCAAGTTCGTGGACGACATCGTGGTTCGCGTTCGCGCGGACGGCAGCCGTGCAGTCGTAGACGTTCGTTCGAAGTCACGCGACGGAAAGTCGGACCTCGGCGCAAACGCAGCGCGCATCAAAGAATTCATGGCAGCACTGACGCAGTAGGAGTGCGTTGAAGTCGATTCTCAACTCCCCCCGCGCAGGAAGCGAATCGTCGCTACTTACCCTGAAATTTCGGGTCGCGCTTTTCCATGAAGGCCGCGACCCCCTCGGCGAAGTCCTTTGTGCGAAACAGCGGTAGCAACTGCAGGAACACGTGATGGATGTTGGCGTCGAAGCTCTCGGACTGCGCCATGCGCATCATTCGCTTGGTCGCCTGTACCGCGAGCGGAGCGTTCGCGGCAATTTCAGCAGCGAGTTCGTTTGCGGCACTCATCAGCTGATCGGCCGGGACCACGCGGTTCACGATGCCGTACGAGAGACACTCTTGCGCCGAAAGTTTGCGGCCGGTAAACATGATCTCTGATGCGAGAGACCAGCCGACGATCTTCGGCAAAAGCCACGTCCCGCCACTTTCCGGGATGACACCGCGCTTTGTGAAGGCGGCCGACATCTTTGCTGCATCCGACGCGATGCGGATGTCGCATCCCAACGCGAGGTCCATGCCGTAGCCTGCGGCACCGCCGTTCAGCGCACAAATGGTGGGCTTGTCCACGTTGTGAAGCACTGTGGGCGGGGCGTCACGAAGATCGATCGTCGCAGTAGCCTGCCCGACTCCACCCCCACCCTTCGATGTATCAAAGCCCTTGCCATCGTTTTGATCCTGCAAGTCGAGCCCGGCGCAAAACCCTCGGCCGGCACCTGTAATCACGATCACACGAACGTCGGGGTCCGCATTCATCTCGACCAACGCCTGACTGAACTCGGAAAGCATCGCGCCAGAGATCGTGTTCATGCGATCGGGACGATTGAAGGTCACGGTTCCGATGTAGTCCTTCTTCTCTACAAGAACGTCCGGCATGTGTGTCTCCTCTTTGCGATGGTGATGGTGATGGTGATGGTGATGGTGATGGTGATGTCCGAGCGTGGAACGAAAA
>JASDVE010000063.1:0-7995 GCA_041891195.1 Myxococcota bacterium
CCGCCTCGCCGTCGGTGTCTCCGACCACCTCGACCCCGACCACCTCGCCGACCGAGTCTCCTACCACAGCTAGCCCGACCACATCACCGTCGACGACCCCCACAGCCACAAACCCCACAGACTCGCCGACCGAGTCGCCTCCCACTCGCCACTCACCCCCGAGCAGCGGATTGAACTTCTCGAAGAACCCGACCCGGCCGTACGGCTGCGACTGCTCGAAGCGCACCTCGAACGTGAGGTCACGATCGCCGAAACCCAACAGTCATTACGCAGCGAAGCGAACGACTCGGACCTCGACCCAAAGCGACGCGAAAAAATTCTGCGCAGCCGCATGCGCGAAATTCAAGCAGAGATCGGCGAAGCTGACGCGGGTTTGCGTGAAGTCGACGAGCTGCGCGAGCGGTTCGACTTGGTCGCGCTTCCCGAAGACGTAGAAGAACAAGCCGAGCGCGAACTCAAACGGCTGAGCGCCCTGCCCCAAAACGCGCCCGATCGACATTTGATCCGCACGTACCTTGAATGGATCCTCGACGTGCCGTGGGACCAGGAAACCACAGACAAGCTTGATCTCGCCGATGCGCGAGCGGTGCTCGATGCCGATCACCACGGCCTCGACAAGGTGAAGGAACGCATCCTTGAATTCCTCGCCGTTCGCAAACTCGCACCGAACGCGAAGGCTCCTATTCTTTGTTTCGTGGGCCCCCCCGGCGTGGGCAAGACGTCACTTGGTCGGTCGATCGCACGCGCGATGGAGCGCAAGTTTGCCCGTGCCTCGCTGGGCGGCGTACGCGACGAGGCAGAGATCCGGGGACACCGACGCACCTACGTGGGCGCTATGCCGGGCCGGGTAATCCAGAGCTTGAAACGCGCAGGAACCCGCAACCCTGTTTTCGTTCTTGATGAGATCGACAAGCTAGGCAGTGATTTTCGCGGGGATCCATCGTCGGCGCTGCTCGAAGTCCTCGACCCCGAACAGAACAACGCCTTCAGCGATCACTACATGGAAGTCCCGTTCGACTTGTCGAAGGTGCTTTTCATCGCCACCGCGAACACGTTGTCCACAATCCCGCCTGCACTCCTCGATCGCATGGAAGTGATCGAACTCACCGGGTACACCGAACGTGAAAAGCTCGCGATCTGTGAGAAGTATCTGGTCGCGAAACAACTCGAAGCACACGGGCTTACCCCCGAACGCGTCGTGGTGAAAAACGATGCACTCGAAAAGGTCGTCCTCGAATACACCAACGAGGCGGGCGTGCGAAACTTGGAGCGCAGCATCGCAACGTTAATGCGAAAGGCTGCACACCGGATCGCAGAAAACCCGGAGGCCACCGACCCGATCAGCATCGACGGCGAATTCGTCACCACGTCACTCGGCGCGCCGCCGAACATGCACGAAAAGGCAGAGGACTCGTCCATCCCTGGCACTGCAGTCGGACTCGCGGTCACCTCCCACGGCGGCGAGATCTTATTCATCGAAGCCCGACGCATCGCGGGTGGTAAAGGCATTCGCCTGCGCCTCACTGGGCAGATTGGTGATGTCATGCGCGAATCCGCAGAAGCGGCGCTCTCTTGGGTTCGGGCACACGCTGCGGACCTCGAGCTGGCTCCAAACGCTCTTGAGCCATGCGAGATCCATCTTCACATCCCGGCCGGTGCCGTTCCTAAGGACGGACCTTCGGCGGGGATCGGGATGGTGACGGCGATCGTCTCGGCCTTGTCCGAACGCGCGTCCAAAGGAACGATCGCGATGACGGGCGAAATCTCGTTGCGCGGCAAAGTGCTTCCAGTCGGTGGCATCAAGGGGAAGATTCTCGCAGCGGCACGGGCTGGCATCGACACCATCGTCATGCCGAAACGCAATGAGAATGACTTGATCGACGTTCCTGAAGACGTGATCGCCGGGCTGAACTTTCACCTTGTATCTGATATCGACGAAGCCCTGCGCGCAACGCTTCCTTGAGTTGAATCAGGTCGTCGATCGACACATCCCGCGCGCGGGTAACCGCTACTCTTGCGCCCGTGCGAATCGCATTGGTTCACGACTGGCTCACCGGCATGCGCGGCGGCGAACGCGTGCTCGACGAGATCGCGGGACTCTATCCTGAGGCGGATCTCTACACCCTCGTGCATGTGCCGGGCTCTACGAGCGAGCGCATCGAGGCGAGGCGCATCGAGACCTCTCCGCTGTCAAAGCTCCCCGGCGTCAAGCGCTACTACCGAGTTTTGCTCCCGCTTTTTCCTTGGGCGATCCGGCGCTTCGATCTCTCGGGGTACGACCTCGTGATTTCATGCAGCCACGCGGTCGCGAAGAGCGTCCGCACCGGCCCCAACACCCTTCACCTCTGTTACTGCCTGACCCCGATGCGATACATCTGGGATCAGATCGACGCCTACTTGGGGCATGGGCTGTTGCGGTCGATCTCAGCGCCTCTGGTGTCTTACTTACGACGCTTTGACCAACGCCATAGCGGTGCGGAGGCGGTCACCAAATTCATTGCGACCTCGACCGCGGTTCAAGATCGAATCCGCCGACACTACGAACGCGAAGCATCGATAGTCTTTCCGCCGGTCGATGTCGATGCATACGCGGTCCGACCTGCATCCGCCGACGCCCGGACGGAAGCACCGTACCTTCTTGTGGGGGGCTTCGTCCCTTACAAGGCCGAAGCTCTCGCGATCGAAGCGTTTCGAAATTCCAGCCGAAGCTTGCTCGTCGTGGGCGACGGTCCGACCCGACGAGACCTCGAACGCGACGCGCCTCGCAACGTTCGTTTTCTTGGGCACGTCGGCAACGAAGAACTCCGCAGTCTGTACACCGACTGCCGCGCGCTCATCTATCCCCAGGAAGAGGACTTCGGAATCATCGCAGTTGAAGCCCAAGCCGCGGGACGCCCGGTGATCGCGTTCGGACAAGGTGGCGCGCGTGACACCGTCTGCGATTTCCGTTCGAACCCTTCCCCAACCGGCATCTACTTCGATGAACCGACGCCCGCGTCACTGCGCGCGGCCCTGAACGACTTCGAAGCAAACGAAAATACGTTCGATCCCAAATACATCCGCGAGTGGGCCCAGAAGTTCGGAAAAGTTAGGTTTCGCAAGGACTTTCAGCATGAAGTCGACAAAACACTCGAACTGCGAAACCACTGATAACGCGCGAACACTTTAGTAGGCGTTCGAGTTGAAGATCCCGCGCCAGGCCGTGCGAATGATAATCCAGACGTCGAGACCCAACGACCAGTTCTGGATGTAGTAAAGGTCGTGCTCGATCCGCTGGTGCAGGGACGTGCTCCCCCGCCACCCGTGGATCTGCGCCCAACCCGTCATCCCGGCCTTCACTTTGTGGCGCAGCATATAGTCCGGGATCTCGCTGCGGAACTGCTCGATGAAAACGGGGCGTTCCGGGCGCGGGCCTACGAGACTCATGTCGCCGCGAATCACGTTCCACAGTTGCGGGAGTTCATCGAGACTAAAGCGGCGAAGCAAAGCCCCGAGCCGGGTGCGGCGCGGATCGTCCTCTTGGGTCCAAACCGGGCCGTTCGAATCTTCCGCACCATTCACCATCGAGCGGAACTTGAACATTCGAAACACTCTACCGTCGAGCCCCATTCGCTCCTGGGAAAAGAACAGCGGCCGCCCGTCCGTGAGCCAAATCGCCGCCCCGATCAGCGCCATCAGCGGCGCGAGCGCAACCGCGACCACGGTACCGATCGCACAGTCAAAGACGCGCTTCCCAATGGCGGCCCAACCCACGAGCGGCGTTTCACGCAGGTTGATCACCGGCATGCCGTCGAGGTTTTCAACCGAACTTCGCAGCGTCATGACATGCAAAAGGTCGGGAACGAGGTTCACGTTCACAATTTCGTCATCAAGTTCGGCGAGGACCTTTTCAAGAACGTCCGATTCATCGCGCCCAAGCGCCAGGATGACTTGGTCGACCCGTTCCTCAGAATTGCGAAGGAGCCACTTCAGCGCGCTGTAGTTCCCAATGATCGGCACACCGCGCAAGCTCTTCTTTGCGAACACGCCTTCGGCGAGCACGCCGCGAACGCGCAGCCCGGTGCCCGGTTGGCCGTGGACTCGATCAATGACTTCTTCTGCAAGTGGCCCGCCACCCACAACAAGAACGAAGCGAAGGTTGTAACCCATGCGGCGCATCACGCGCAGACCGCTACGCACCGCGATGCGAAGCGCGATAATCGACGTCGGTGCTAGAACACTGAATAGGCCGACAACGCCGCGCGAATAGAAGTAGCCCCCGACAAAGAAGTTGAACGCGACGAGGGTCACGACGCCGATGGCCGCCACGCGCAGGATCGTCCACGCTTCGCGCGCGAGCGATGCGGTCCGCTTGGGTTCGTAGAGCCCGTGTTTTTGAAACAGCACGAGCCACACAGGCAGAATCAACACCAACGCTTGGACATACAGCGTGAGATCAGGGACTCCGCGTTCGACCGGGATGCTCGTATGGAATCGAATCGCGTACGCGAGCAGCCAACATCCAGCCACGAGGCTGATGTCGGCAAGGCCAATCAAGCTGCGGAAGACTTCGCTATAGCGGTAAAGCATTACTCTCGACAGCGCAGGGCAACGCGACCACCTTATTGTGGGCGCGAGTCTTCTTCGACCGAAAGTCGAAACTCTTCGAGAAATTCTGGCATCGCGGAGATAACACGGCTCCAATTGGGAATCTGCGGTGCACCCATAGGATCGCTCACAAAGTTCAAGCCCGCTCGGCGTAACGCTTGCGAAAAAGTCTCGACTGCAAGTTCTTCTTGGTGTCGGTCAAACAACAGGCCATTGAGCTTGGCGTCATCGCTATAGCGCGCGATCGCGTCCTGGGCGGTGCGGACATATGCGGCGATCATGGTATTGAGAAAGCCAGCATCGAACTCGACGCCGTAGCTTGCGAGATTCCGAATCAACGAAGTTGCGATGTCGACCACCATGCGATGCAAACCCAAAGACGCATCTCCTTCTGAAAGAGGCTGATGCTTGTGATCATAGTTTTCGACGAGCTCAACCTGGCAGATGCGCTTGAGTGAACAGTTGCGATAAACCTCGGCGAGCACGCCGACCTCGAGTCCCCAATCGGCCGGGATGCGGTTCGCCCGCACAAGGTCGGTTGTCAGGGAGCACTCGCCTGCGAGCGGGTACCGGAACGATTCGAGATAGTCGAGCAACGGCTGTGCGCCAAGCACGGACTTCATGGATCGCAAGAGCGGCGTCATGAACAAGCGTGTCACGCGCCCGTGAAGGCGATCTGTGACCCGGCTGTAATAGCCCTTTGCAAACTCGTAACTCAAGTTGGGGTTAGCGGTCGGATAACAAAGACGCGCGAGCAACTCGGGCGAGTAGTTTCGAATGTCGCAGTCGTGGATGGCTACAACCCGGGCGTGCTGGGCGGCGAGCACGTAACCACACGCCATCCAAGTCGCCCGGCCCTTGCCCTCCTCGCCTGCATCGAGGCCTTCGAGACGCAATCGATCGAAAAGTTGCTGCACCCGTGTGCCGGCATTCCAGATCACGGTGACAGGCGAACCGTCGATGCAGCGAACCGGGTCGAAGAGCGCGCGCATTTGCTCGTATTCGTCTCGGTCTGCCGGTCCCGATAGACTCACCACGACCTGCCCGAGGTACGGCACCTGCGCGAGCACCTCAACGATGCCTTTCAGCGCCGGGCCCTTCAGCTCCGAAAACAGCGTGGGAAGAACCAAGGCAACGGGGCGTTGTTCCGAGTAGGCGACCAGCTCTCGCTCAAGGCGCGGGAGATCTGGCGTGCCGAGCCGATGAAGGGTTGAGATCACCCCGGTTTGATGAAAGTCCGCCATGGACTGGGACACTCGCACCCGGCTCCGGGACAGTCAAGCGACGCGGCCAGCCCCAACTTGACCGAGGGGACTCGCGTTCGACGGGAAGTGACTCAGGAAGCCGCTTCGATCTCCAGCAAATCGTCGCCCAAGGCTTCGTCGAGAAGTCGCAACGCCATGGGATCAATTTCGATGAATTCGATCCCGACGTCGGTGCTAATAGGATCTGTGTCGGTGGCCCAAACCACGATGCCGGTGGCGACGACCGTTTGCTTCATCACATTAAAAGTGACGCGCAGGGTGTCGCCCAACTCGATCTCGCAACCGACCGCTTCGAAGCGAATCCCGCCCGCAGAGATGTCTTTCGCCACTGCGAGCTGATCGGGGCGATCAATATCGGCAAACGAAACAACGGAATCCGTCGCGAGGCGATGGTACTTCCGACGATCTGCGGCGCGGGGTTGAGACATCCGACGTTCTCCAAGCGAATTTGTTGTTCGCTCTCCCTTGATCGGATGTCACCTCGAAACCCTTGAGAACGCGTTTGAACGTCCACCCACCCGCAACCCTACGAAGCCAAGTTGCACATGCACGTGCAGCAGGAGCGGCATGCGCCTCCTCAGCCGTGTAAATCGGGTACCGAACTCTCAAGATGTCGGAAAACTTCGAGTGTTTCGGGATCTGCTAGCTGAACAGGTCGAGCTGAGCCGTCGCTTTGATTTCGGCGGGTGGTGCAAGCCCTGCGAGTGCAACACCCAGCAGCGTCACCGGTCGTTGCCCGACTTCCGTTTTCTCCAGCAGGCGCTTTGCAGCCGAGTAAATCTCCGCAGCGTCCACGATCGGACGTACGAGTTTGCGACTGCGAGTTTCGGGCTTCCCCGCCCCGTAGCGAAGCTTGATGGCTACCCGGGAAGCGCAGAGCTGTTGTTGGCGAAGCCCCGCCTCAGCGGTTTGGCAAAGCTCCGCAAGACGAGGCTCGATCTCGCTGCGTTTGACCACCGGTTCTTCGAACGTCACTTCGTGACTCAACGTCTTACGATGCGCCGCCGTGCGAATGCGGGCTTCGTCTTTGCCACGGGCGTAACCCAAGATTCGTAGCCCATGGGTCCCAAGATGATTCTCGACTTCTCGAGGATCAAGCCTCAAGAGTTGTTCGACGGTCTGAATCTTTAGCGAGGCAAGCGTCGCCCGCGTCTTGACGCCAACCCCCGGAAGTCTCTCGGGCGAAAGCACGCTAAGAAATGCTGCCACCTGATCGTTCGCGACGAAGCGGAAGCCATCTTCGTGGGGTTCCTCTGCAGCCAGACGCGCCAGAAACTTTACCGGCGCAACCCCGACTCGCAGTCCAAGCCCAAGATCTTTGCGGACCGCTTTCACCATTCGACGTGCAAATGTGCGCTCATCCTCTTCATCGTCGTAGTGCTCGCTCCCCGCAGCAATCTCGAAGTACGCACCCGCCAGACCGTCGCCTTCAATCCCCTCGGTGACCTGGCGCAGCGAAGTCTGAAGCAACACAGACAATTCGCGATAGCGTTTCATGTTCGTCGGACACAGCGCGGCGCCAGGACACAGCGCAAGCGCCCTCTCACACAACATGCCGACCTCGACCCCCGCTTCAAGCGCCTCATGGGACGCCGACTGAACCTTGCCGCCCTTGTCCGGATTCCCCCCGACGAGTACGGGACGCGCGCGCAACCCGGGGTCGTCAAGGCGTTCGACCGCCGCGTAAAATGACGGGACTTCGGCGTAGCCGACCCGCATTTCGCTCAACCGCCCGGCTCGAGCTTGAGGAGGAAGGTCGTGCCTTCCTCAACTAGAAAAGCACTTCGCGGGAACAAGCGCGGATCCCCACTAAACCATGGCTGAAGACCGTCGCGGTAGTGGGGCAAATTGGAGTGTTCCGACTGGCCGGGTGCGAGTGAAGTCAACACGCGGTCTTCCTTTGCGAGATCCATCGCGACCCGGTAGAGCGAGGCGCTGCGCACATCGAACGGTCGTGCGGGATCGTAGTCTGCCATGCCGACGCCCCCCCCCTGTCCGGGATACGGCCGCTCACCCCCGAAGCGCCAAAGCACGTCATCCCCGTGCGCATCGAAACCAACAAATGATCGGAACGAAAGCCGATGCAAGCCACCCCAGCTCCACAGCGCCCGGTTCGGACCGCGGCGGTACGAAAGTGTGACCC
>JASDVE010000064.1:0-2311 GCA_041891195.1 Myxococcota bacterium
TTGTCCATGACGAACCGAGAACTGAATCGGTAAGTGCAGTTGGCCGCGATGATGAGCACCGTATTGGGTTCCGCTGCGTCGAACGCGTCGCGAAGCGCATTGTGATCTCCACCATTGCAGGGGACTGAGGTCTGCGTCCAAGTGGAGGTGTCTAGGGGCAGGTAGTCGAGATGCCGCCAGTCGGGAACCCGGTTGGCGGGAACGGAGAGGTCGGCGAGGCTCGCGGGGTCCCGAGCGAGTGCGGGCGGGGCCACAAAGGCAAACGTGGCCAGCATCAGCACCGGCATCCGTGCCAGCAAATTAAAACGAGCGCTAAGCCGCACGATCGCAATCGATTTTGGCGGCCGGCGGCGCGACAATTCGGACATAACCACTCTTCTCCTGGTTTCGGGAATTACGCTGTAGCCCCCTCGACCGTCTAAAGTATTGGTGTGCGGGCTGCATTTTGTAACAGACTTATCCGAGCGCTGTGACTTGACGTCACATGCCGGGCGATTCATTCAAAATTTGATGGATTCTTGCCGACTGTTTAACCCGCCGTCTCACGAATATTTCGGCGGTTCCCCGCAGGGCAAGGTTTGCTGTTTTAGGAACGACTCGCTCAGGTGCCTGGGAGCACATTGGACAGCGACCTAGCGACAGAAATTCGCTTCCATTCAAATTTCGACACCAGGTCAATCCTAAAGACAGTCCACTCTGGCGCGAAGACTCAGCCCAGCGAAAGCGCCGGACCGAGAAGGCACAGGGAGTCCGACACGGCGTCTGCGAAACATCAGACCGAGCACCCCGTCTAGGCCCTACAATCGCGCAACCAATATCATTTTTTGTATCGCCGCGTGCGGTGCCGCAACCAACCCGGAAAACTCACTTGGCCGTAGCGTATACCGCTCTCGCAGCGTGGTTCGTCATCTCTCTGGCGGTCTACGCGCTAATGCGAGCGCCGATGGCCACTGCGGTCATATATATCGCGGGCAATTTGCTGCTCCCGGAAAGAATTGCGATCGATCCGCCCCTGCTCCCGGACATCGGCAAACAAGAAGTCATTAGTCTCGCTGCCCTCATCGCGGTAACTGCATTTGCGCGCCAGCGCATGAGCACCGCACGAATTGGAACCGGTGTAGAACTCATGATTGTCATCGGTGTGGCGTGTATCGCTTTTACCGTGTTCAACAACAGCGACTTCATCCGTTCGGGCCGAATGCTGATCCCCGGCACGAATCCGACCGACATCATTCCCGACACCATCGTCGTCATTATCCGATGGGCGATCCCATTTGTCATTGCCCGGGCGGTGTTCACGCGCGCAAGAGACGGACGCACGTTGATGCTTGTGTTCGCGGTTGCAGGTCTCTTCTATTCGGTGCCGGTCATCATCGAGCTGATCATCAGTCCGCAGCTGCACAAGTTCGTCTACGGATACATGCAACACAGCTTCTTGCAGACCCTGCGCGGTGACGGTTATCGCCCAATGGTCTTCATGCCCCATGGTCTCAACTTGACCTTCTTTCTCGTGATGGCCGTTGCAGCCGCGGCGACGATGTGGCGGACTGAGAGATCGAAACTTCAAGCGTCGTATGCAACCCTTACGCTCTATCTGGGCGTGATTCTCTTGCTGTGTCGTTCGACGGGCTCGACGCTCTATGCCCTCCTCATCACGCCATTAATTTTGTTCGCGCCACCTCGACTTCAGATTCGCGTGGCGAGTGCGTTGGCAATTGTTGTCTTTTCGTATCCCGTCCTGCGACAGGTCGATGTCATTCCTTTCGAAGCTGCGCTCAATGTCGCCAAGCACTACGCGGGCGAACGTCGCGCCAAGTCATTTCAGTCGCGTCTACATACCGAAGAGACCATGCTCGAGCGCATCAAAGAGCGCCCGTGGTTCGGGTGGGCGAGCCCCGGTCGCAGTGGCGTGCGTGACCCCGTGACCGGGCAACTCGATACGGTATACGACGGCTATTGGATCATCGTTCTTGGCAAGCGCGGCATCATCGGATTCATCACGACCTTCGCGCTGCTCCTCTTGCCGATCTTCATCGCGGGCCGCGCAATTTCCCGTATTCGCGCTCCGGAAGACCGCGCGCTCCTCGGCGCATTGAGCTTGATGATTGCCGTTTCGACATTCGACCTGCTCCCGAACTCAACCGTGGACAACTATCTGACGGTCCTTTCAGGGGCACTTGCGGGCTTGGTACCCGGTATTCTGAAGGAACAAGCCGCGGCGCAAGTGCAGAACAGAGACGCCAACGGTGTGCTGCCCCGTGACAAGCAGGCACGGGCCGCGAGCCTCTTAGGACCCACACCACCACAAGGA